>NZ_KK211185.1:267774-295152 GCF_000620765.1 Desulfovermiculus halophilus DSM 18834 | reverse complement strand
GCGGTGGAAAGGCCAAATCTCCTGGACTTTCCCGTGAACAGGTCCCCGTTCTTATAGCCCGAGACAGGGCAGGAACCATAGTTGATGCCGTACTTACAGACCAGACAACCGCCTCTATTACACAAGCTCTCATCGGTAAAGTCGGGAGCGACAACATCTTGTGTATTGATGGAGGCAATGCTCTATGGGGCTTTGTTAATGCTCAGAAGATTCAATACAGAATCATTGCACACAGTAAGCATGTTCATGAGCGAGATCCAGTTTTTCATATCCAAAACGTCAATGCCTATCACAGCCGGCTGAAGGAGTGGATTAAGCGTTTTCACGGTGTAGCCACTAAGTACTTGCCCAACTATTTAGGCTGGAGGCGAATGTTTGAGAGACCTAACACCGTCCTTTCATCCACGGCGTGGGTCCAGGCGGCAGCTGGTTAGGTTATCTTAGGTTATCAACTGGTAACGATAATTGCGCCTTTGCAGAACTCTTGGTACTCTATGTCGCTGTCATCTTCAAAGAGATCAGGCTGGGCGATGCCCCTATAATATTTATCTTCAAAAAGATCAGGAGAGAGGTCAGGCTGTCCACCCCCTCTGTAATATTTCATTTCTTTATCAACATACTCTTTAAGTGTAGTTAATCGTTTTTTCAGCTCATGTGGAGCTGGTCTTACTTCTTGTTGATCCGGCCAGGCTTGATATGTCCGAAGCAATGAGAAATATTGATCCCACCATTTGTCAGTGGGAGTAAGCTTATATTTATCCAGCACTTTTTGGATGTCGTTTTTTAGACCTTGGTCTTTATCCATGGGCATTGACCTCTTTTTGGAAGGGAAGAATTTTTGCTCCAGCCTTCAAACTGTCCAGATAGTCAGCCCAGGCTTGCATCATCCGGATTCTTTCATCCAGGTATTCAGCCCTGTTGTAGATCCCGCGCACCTTATTTCTGTCCACATGAGCCAGCTGCATCTCAATCACCCGAGACGGCCAGCCTAGCTCATGGAGTCGAGTGCTGGCCATTGTCCTGAATCCATGGGCACACATTTCGTCCTGCCCATATCCAAGCCGCCTTAAGGCTGCATTGATCGTATTTTCAGACATGGGCCTGGACTGGGTGCGGATAGTAGGAAAAACGTACGTACCTTTTCCGGTAAGAGGATGGAGTTCTTGAAGGATGGCCAGAGCCTGGTCAGAAAGAGGAACAAAGTGATCACGCTTGATTTTCATCCGAGAGGCAGGGATTGACCACAGAGCATTGTCAAAATCAATCTCCGACCATTCGGCTTTGCGTAGCTCGCCGGCCCGAACAAAGACCAGGGGAGCAAAGCGGAGGGCGCAGTGAACGATGAATGACCCCTGAAAGCCTTCGATAGCCTTTAAAAGTGCGGTGATTTCCTCTGGTTCGGTTATCGCCGGAAAATTCTTTTTGGGAACGACTTTGAGAGCCTTGGAGATATCCGCGGCCGGGTTGTTGTCACACACGCCGCTGGCTACCGCAAAGAGAAAAATATTGTTGCACATCTGTCCCAAGCGATGGGCAGTGTCCAGGACACCGCGTGACTCTGCCTTACGCAGCACTGCAAGCACGTCTTTTGTGGTGATATCATTGATGGGAGAGTCCCCAAGCCAAGGGAAGATATCGGTTTCCAGACGACGATAAACCGTATGGGCATGTCCAGGCGTCCATCTGGCTTTTTGGGCTTTCCACCACTGATCAGCCAATGACTTAAATGTATTGGATTTCGAGAGTTTCTTTTGCTGTTTGAGAACTGCCGGATCGTGCCCATTAGCCAATTGCTGCCTTGCAAGCTGGTGGTCTTCTCTGGCTTTTTTGAGAGAGACGTCGGGGTATTTTCCTAGAGCGAGGAGTTTTGCCTTGCCGTTGAAGCGATATTTATACCGCCAAAGCTTTCCTCCTGCCGGGGTCACCTCAAGGTACAGGCCGCCTCCGTCGGTCAATTTATATCGTTTATTTTCCGATTTGGCATTTTTGATTTTGGTGTCTGAAAGGGGCATAAAACACTCCGGGGATTGTTGAGAGTTTTCATATGTCTAGGCGATAGTGGGGGTATTTTTGTCTCTAAGGCTCTTTAAAATACCCCCACACCCCCAAAAATACCCCCAGATACCCCCGGATGTCAACGGATGTAATTGGACAAACGAGGCCTGTAATGGCCCCGATTATGAGCTTATCTAACTGTTTTTTTGTGGAGTTTCTTGTAAAGGCTGGACTGTGCTGGAAGGATATTTGGTGCCCGGGGCGGGAATCGAACCCGCACGGAGCATCGCTCCAAGGGATTTTAAGTCCCTTACGTCTACCAATTCCGCCACCCGGGCATGGGCTGGAGTCTAGTCCGAGAACACAATGCTCGTCAATTGTTTCCCCGCAATACTGCCGGGTTGGGCATGTAGGCTCCTAACCTCGACACATTTTTTGACCTGCGACAAGAGTTAAGCAAAACTCCAGAAGATCCGGCTCCGGAACCGGGGGACTGCACCAGAACCCCTGGACCACGTGACAGTCCTGCTCTTGAAGGAAGGCTGCCTGTTCTGCGGTTTCCACTCCTTCTATGATTGTCTCCAGATCCATGGCGTGCCGGATATCCAGGATGGTTTTCAGCAGGCGGGTGGATTGGGGGCATTCAGGCACCTGACGCAGGAATTTCTTGTCCACTTTCAGGGTATCCACCGGCATGTCCTTGAGAACTGCCAGACAGGACTGACCAGTGCCGAAGTCGTCGATGGCCACCCGCACTCCCATTTCCCGGATGGACTCGAGGATGCGAGCTGTCTTCAGCTTTTCCTGGAGCAGAGTACTCTCCGTGATCTCCAGCTCCAGGCACTGGGGCGGAAGGCCGGATGTGTCCAGGCTTTTCCGGACCTGATCCAGAAATCCGGGCTCGGTGAGCTGAATGCCAGAGACATTGACGGTCATCAGGCAGGAGGAAAGGGTGTCGTGCTCCTGCCAGGCCGCCGCCCGGCGGCAAGCGGCTTCCAGGACCCAGCGGCCCAATTGGTTGATAAGTCCAGTCTTTTCGGCCGCAGGGATGAACTGGCGCGGAGAGACCGGGCCTCGAGCCGGGGAATGCCACCGGGCCAGGGCTTCCACCCCCCGAATAGAGGGGCCTTGAAGCTGAACCTGGGGCTGAAAGGCCAGATAAAACTCTTGATTTCTTACTGCCTGACGCAAATCGGATTCGAAACGCAGGAGGGCAAAGGCCGCTCCGTCCTGGGTCCGGTCAAAGTATCTGTATCCGCTTTCCGGAGAGGACTTTTGGGCGTACATGGCCTCCTCCGCATGGCGGATCAGGGAGTCGAAGTCGTCGGCGTCCAGAGGGAAGATGCTTATCCCGGCGCTGATATTGACGTATATTTTCTTTTCCCGCAGGGTAAACGGCTCAGACAGCTCGTCGATGATTCGCCTGGCTACAGTCCCTGCTTCCCGGGTTCTGGGCAGCTTTTCCAACAAGAGGACAAAGTCGTCGCCTTCCAGATGAGCCAGGGTGTCGGCTTTGCGGGTACAGTTTTGCAGGCGCTGGCTGACCAGGATAAGGAGCTCGTCACCGGTAGCATGGCCCATGCTGGTGTTGATTCGTCTGAACTGATCCAGGTCAATGTGCAGGAGGCCGACATGGCTATTCTGGCGTTTGGCCTGTTCCAGGCAGTGCTGAATGCGTTTTTTCAAAAACGCGCGGTTTGGAAGGTGAGTCAAAGGGTGCGAGTTCTCACTGTAGATGAGCTTTTCCTGCAATGACCTGATTTGACCCAGATCGCGCACGATCCAGGCAAACTGCTGTTCTTCCTGGAACTCCAAAAGAGGTTCCTTGTTTATAAGCACCGGCTGCCAGGACCCATCCCGGGTCTGAAGCAGGGCCTCGCCTTGCCAATGCGGCGCGGCCAATACACTGGCCATGGAAAGTTGACCTGTTTTCGACCTGGACGTGTCTGGGGAGGCCAAAAGGGGAATTGTGAATAGTAATGATTGGCATTCACTGTATCCTGATATATCATAGAACGAAGAATTGGCCCATTGGATACAGCCGTTCGCATCGGTTATTGCAATTCCGTCCCAGCTCGCATTGCAGATGTGTTTCCAGGCCTTCAGGTGTTGGGACACTATGCGCTCCTTGCAGATTCCTCATATCTTACTGGCCGAAATAGGTCATAACTTGTAACAGCTTGAAAGGCAACCTCATTTTTTTATACGCATTTATTGAGGGGACAGATACGTATTGCAGGTCCGGCCGGGCTCAAATGCATTGCTGGCCGTTTTTACAGCTTTTATGTATTATCCCCCTGAACAAATACGCATAGCCTGATAGGAAGTTCTGCAAACAATTACTGCAAGCGAGCTGAATTGCCTATGGAGAGCTTGGATGAGCTGGTCGCGGAATGCATGCGCCAGGGATGTACAGACCTGCACATTACCGGGAACCATCCCTTTGTGGCCCGCAAGAACGGGAATATCAACTATTTGAAGGATCTGGTGCTGTCTCCATCAGAAGTAGACAGCCTGGCCAATGAATTGCTGGATCCAACCCAGAAGAAGATCCTGTCTGAGCGGTGGTCCGTTGATCTGGCCAAAACCATTGCCGGGACCAGGCTGCGGATCAATGTTTTTCGCTCCCACCGGGGGCTGAGCCTGGCTATCCGGTTTCTGCCCGGCCGGATTCCCAGCGTTGAGCAGCTCAACCTTCCGGCATCCCTGCAGGAGTTGACCTACCATCGCTCCGGGCTGATTCTCATCTGCGGGGCAACGGGCACTGGCAAATCAACCACCATTGCCTCCCTGCTGCAGAAGATCAATTTGACCAAGTCAATGCACGTGATCACTTTGGAAGATCCCATTGAGTTCCGTTTTCAGACCATCCGCTCCTTTTTTGAGCAGCGGGAGCTGGGGGTTCACTTTCAGAGCTTTGAGCAGGGATTGATTGATATCCTGCGGGAGATGCCGGACGTGGTCCTGGTCGGGGAGCTTCGGGAGCCGGAGCCCATCCGGCTGACCCTGAATGCGGCCGAGGCTGGGCACCTGGTCTTTGCCACCCTGCACGCCAGCACGGTGGAGGAGGCCCTGTATCGGGTGTGCAACGCCTTCCCCCTGGATGTGCAGGAGTTTGTCCGCCATCAGCTGTCCGCTTCCCTGGCTGCGGTCATAGTCCAGCAGCTGCACTACAAGCCGGAGCTGGGCTTCCGGGTGCCCATGCTCAGCGTGCTACGGACGACCACGAGCATCAAGCGTTTGATTCGGGAGGGGAAGCTGTCCCAGATCGAGAACGCCATGGAGATGGGCCGGCAGGAGGGGATGTATACCTTTGAGCGATACGGACGGGAGTTTCTGGGCCAGAAGAAGAATTTTGTCTCCCCCATGCAGAGCCTGCAACCGAGCAGGGAGGAGTATTCGGAGCAGGAGAGTCCATCGCAGTTCGGCGGTGAGGCTGAGCAGCCGGAGGAACAGATGGGTACAAGGCAGACTTCGACTTCTTTACTGCCCCTAAAGAGCGCAGGATCTGAGACCGAGATCCAAGGCGATGACGAAGACGGGCTGTATCACCTCAAGGGGGACGAGGACCTGGCCGATGTTTTGGCCCAGCTGCGGGATGATGAATGAATATAGGGGACAGAAGGCTGAGGGCAGAGGACAGAAGTTGCAAGCCCGCTGGTGACGAGTCGTCTCGCCGTGTTATACCCTCCCACGCTCTGCGTGGGAGACTTTTGTGACCGCTCCAGCGGTCTCTTGTGGTGGACGCCGGAGCGTCCCAGGGAGTTCCCACGCAGAGCGTGGGAACCATAAAAGCTTGCTCAACCTCGTTCCGGTTCTATATACGAAAAGCATGCACAGATCAATGAGAGAGCAGATTATTACTCCTCGTTCCGGCGGACAAGGTGCCTTCACTTTGATCGAGGTGGTCAGCGTTTTGACTATTCTGGGGATTTTGGCTGCGGTGGCTATTCCAAGGATGATAGATACTGGGGCGGAGCAAAGGATTGTGTTGGACAAGTTGAAAGTTCATCTGCGCCACGCTCAGTTGCGGGCTATGAACTCAGACCAACCTTGGGGAGTCAAGTGTACTGGGAATGGGTATTTTATGTTTCGCGATGGTGATGAAAATGACAAGGTTCGATTCATGGGTGATGATCAAGTCATAGTAAATATTCCTTCTCAGGTGTCTGTATCATCATTCACCATTTCTTTTGATTCATGGGGGGCACCATATGTCGGAGCTGATCCTGACCCGGAAGCTGGTACACGGGTCAGCGATCCCGGATACACTATCTCAGTCGGGGATGAGACTGTGACTGTTTTGCCGGAGACAGGTTTTATCCAATGAGAAGACAAGGCAAAAAAGAAAGTGGTTTTAGTCTTATAGAGATCATCGTGACCCTGATTATTGTTGCAGTGGTCGGGACCTTACTGTTTACATTCCTGAGAGGTACGGTTGTGCCCAGCTCCGAGCCGGTGTTTATGGCCAAAGATCTGGCTGAGGCCCAGGCTATCATGGAAGAAAATGCAGCAGTGTACTCCAAATATCTCAGCGGAGATATAGATGACTGGGGTGAGCTGAAGAGCAGCTTGACTGCTACGAAAAAGGAAGTGCAGGACGAGATCGAGGACGAGTATGACTTTAAAATACTCGAAGTGACTATCTCATTTGGAGATCAAAAGATATCTGCCCTATTTACCCAATAGCAATTGATAGATGCACGGATGATGATATGGGTAAGGCAAAAGGATTTACACTTATAGAAATGGTTGCCACTTTGGTCTTGGTGGGCATCATGGCAGTGGGCATGGCCTATTTTCTTATCCCAGGAATTCAAGGGTACTTGTTTGCCCAGGAGAATGCGGAACTGACCCAGAAGGTTGAGCTGGCCATGACCAGGCTGACCCGGGAGCTTCGCGAATGCTATACATGTGATGGATCAGAAGGAGCAATATCCTTGCCTTTTGTATTTGAGAATACGCTGGGGAACAGACAAATAAGTCTTAGTAATGGGGATTTGAAAATAAATGGATATACTTTGCTGGATAAGGTGCGATCTGCTGATATATTTACCCGGAATTCTACCGATCCTCTGAAAATCAAGATTGAATTAGATGTAGCTCATCAGCAAGGGGATAGGATATTGACTTTTACAACAGATGTTTTTCCTAGAAATACCTATCAATAGGTTGTTCCATGAAAGATGAGCAACATATCAAAAGATGCAAGAATATGATGATAAGGTCCCAAGGAAGTGTACTCATAGCATTGGTTGTGGCCATGATTGTCATTGGTGTGCTGGGAGCGGCAGTCGTCTCTTTGCAGGGAACTTCCTCCATTCATGAAGTAAGGGCCAATCACGCAGAACGAGCCTACAATCTGGCCGAGTCAGGATTTCGATATGCGCATTCGGTTTGGCAGGAGACTGAAGATGAATATAAAGTGGAAGCACTCAATGGTACCTCTATATATGTTCCAAGTGGAGGAGAGATCAAATTTATTAATGTTGAACATAAAAATTCGACAGGATCAATTATTTTTACGGTAAATGAGTTTGATGATCAAAACAGTGTGTTGAGTATCGAAAATGTCAATTCTACGTATTTGCCTGAATACAACGGTATTTTTGAAATTGAAGACAATAATTGCACATATAGATACCTCCACTATGATAACAGCACTGATACCTTGGAAAAAATACAAGCAGTATCAGATGAAGAGGCTTGCTTTGATTCCTTAGAAGCTGGGGGAAGTGCTACGAGCTTGGACCATTTGGTTGTTGAGTCCAGGGGAAGCTTTCCTGGTTCCGGTGATTTGAATGTGAACAGGACAGTGACATATTGGTGGCCGATATCTGGTGGCGCATCAGGGCAGTCGATAGATGTATGGGAGGAATTTACTGATGAAGACGATATTGAAAAATGGGTTTCAACATCAGGTTCAGGAGCCATGGGTGAATATGATATAGAAGAAGAGGCTTTAGCTGTTACTGATGTTAATTCAGGTCTACAGGAAACAATGAGGGGGTTTGATGGAGTGAATAATATTCAAAATTCTAACTACGAAGTTCAAGTGAAAGTAAAAATGGAAAATTTGAAAAGTTATTTAGCTGGAATTACTTTTCGTCTTCAGTCAAATTATATAAATCCTGGAGGGAATAATGTTAGTTATGGAGTATCCTTTGTCAAGAATGAATCCAGTAAGAAAAGTCAAGGTCAAGGAAATGCTAACTCGAATAAGGGAGGTGGTAAAAAATCAAATATCCCAGATGAATTGATTCCAGGATATAATGAATCATATGTGATATTCTGGAAAGATGAAGGAAATCCATCAGCTGAGAAAGTTTCACTGCTGGCGTGGTCTAATATAGATGATTTGTCGATTGTAAAAGAACAGGGAGATATTAAGGAGTGGTCAAGTCTTTTACTTCGTATTGAGCAAAAGAAAGATGAGAATGGTAACAAGTATAACCAAGTAATAGTCATGGTAGGAGATCATGCTATTGGTAGTTATTCAGGGAATAGCAATCCACTAGATATATTAAGAAAAAGTTCATTTCGCGACGGTATTGACTTGAATGAAGATGGAGAGGAAGAATTGCCATGGCCAGTAAAAAATATCAATGGATGGTCATCGCAAAATGATTATTTTACAATTATTGAATGGGACGGAGTTAAAAATGGAGCCTCACTACGAAGCAAAGAAGTAAATGAAACAGATTATTATATTAAGGTGAAAACTGTGACTGGTGAATTATTATTTGATCCCGAAAGTGATTTTGAAATTGGTTTACATACATGGGGGAGTAATATGGCGGGCAAGGTTTTTTTTGACGACTTTTCAGTAAGGGAACTTGCTGAGGATCAATTTATACCCCCAATTCAAAATTAACATGTCCTTGTTTTTTATCGCTCCCACGCTCTGCGTGGGAGCATCTTTAGACCGCTCTGCGGTCTCTTACGGACGCCGGAGCGTCCCGGAAGAGTTCCCACGCAGAGCGTGGGAACAATAAGAAATGGCGGAGCGTGGAAATGACAAGGCTCACTCCCACCACTGATCAATATCGATCAGCCCTTGCTCTCCGGCATAATTCCTGGCGCTGGAATATCGCCAGTGCTCAGGCAGGTCCACGTATCCACGTTTGACCGGATTGGCATGGATATACTCAAGCTTCTGGATCATCATCTTGTTGCTCATGATCATCTCCGCGTGCACACCTTCTTGCCACAACTGATACTCCCGGTCTGCTTTGTGATTTTTCCTGCCAAAACGTAGAAGGTTCAGTAGGCCCATACGCTGCGTTGTGATCAAGTGATCTACAATGTGCCTGGCTGTGTAGGACTTGAATCGATAAACGTCCTTGTCCAGGTTTGAGGAGCTGGCGATGAAATGCAGGTGGTTTTCAAGGATGACATAACCGTAGAGCTGTAATCCAGCATTTTTTCTGAGATAGTTCCAAGAGTCAAGAATGATGTGGACAGCTTCCGGCTGAGAAAAGACAGGCAGCCACTCCACCATAGTACAGGTCAGAAAGTGTGTCCTGTCCGGCTCTGTAATCAGATAGCGGCTGCGGCCCATAGGGTTCAGTCCTTTTTTCTTATCCCTCCCACGCTCTGCGTGGGAGCCTCTTTGGATCGCTCCCGCGGTCTCTTATGTGGACGCTGGAGCGTCCGGGTGAGTTCCCACGCGGAGCGCGGGAACGATAAGAGAGGGCAGGTTTTCGGTTATTGCTCATCCCTGGGCTGTGACATAGTACTGACTCTTTTTCCATTCCTTCTTTTTGTCCTGCACCGGCTTGAGGAATGAACGGCCCTTCTTGTCTTGGACCTCATACAGGGCGTGGCGCATGATGGTCACCGGCAGCCCGCCCTTGAGATTGACCCGGATCTCAAAGCGGTTGAACCCCTGTACAACCCCGCGGAGTATTTCACCTTCCAGCAGGGTAAAGAAAAGCACTTCCCGTTCCAGCATCAGGGGGTACAGGGACTTGTTCTTGATGAAGTGCCTGTCTCTGGCGGAGATGATGGGTAGCAGCTTTCGGGACCGAACCTGGCGGTCAAATTTGATTCTCTCCACGATTTCCAGGGCTTCTTCCAGGGAGTGGAAAAACTTGATCGCGGTCTTGTGCACCGTCAGGTTATTGCCCTGCTCGTCCTCCAGGGTTGCTACGTAGGTCTGGCTGTCAATGATCCGGGCCGGAAGGACGCGCCTGCCGTGCAGATGGAAGACATGCCATGTCCCTTGGGCATGGGCCTGTTCCAATCCAAGGCGGTCGTAGTTTGTGTGCAGATATTCCTTGAGTCCGGCAAGGTACTCCATTTTCTGCTCCTGATCCGGGAATGGGACGATGAGGTCGCGGCCATGTCCAGAGCAATCCCTATATCCGTCAATACCCTGCATCCGTCAAGACGCCTCGCAACGCTTCGTTTTACCCAAAGCGTTTTTATCCCCTGAACTGATAGGGCTGACGCATTGATTTCAGGTCACTTTTGACCAGGAAGCCGGCTATCTTTTGGCCATCAATCTTTGCAGAGATTGTTTTTCCATGCTCTTCTGGGCGCTGATGTCCTGCCCGATGGCCTGAAAATGGGTGATGCTGCCCTGGTCGTCGAAGAACGCCCGGTCGGTCCACTCGTGCCAGCGGATACTCCCGTTGACCAGGACCTTATGCCGCAGGGTGAAGGCAGGTGCGTGCGGAGTCAGGGAGAGGTAGGTGCGCTGGACAATGTCCGCCTGGTCCTGGGGGACAAAGTCCAGGAATTGGCTTCCGACCAAGCGGTTGAAGTCCATCCCGAAATGATCGCAATAGTGCCGATTGACATAGGTCAGACTGCTGTCCGGGAGAAATGTGCAGACCATGACCGGGAGGCTGTCGGCGAGATGAAACCAACTCTGTTCGCACATGCGGAGTGACTCGCGCACTGTGTGATACGCCTGGAGATTTTGAGCCCAGAGCTGTTCGATGTCGGATCGCAGTGCTTTCCATTGCTGGACAAATGCAATGAGGTTCCCCTGATAGGTGTGCAGATCGGATAGAGGAAAGGAAATATGCTGTTCGGTTCTGTTTTCAGCAGCCTTGGAGAGCATGCTGAGCTTTTCCCGCATAATGGAGACCAAAAGCTCATCCATCAACCTGAGATTGCGCACAAACTGCTGGTCCATCTGGCTCTCCAGATCATGGGTGGGGGGGGGAGGCATAGTCAATAGGTTGACAACATTGTGCTGGTTATTTTGCACATGTCAAGAGGACAGGTCTGTATCTGCCGGTTTCTGGCCGCTGCAAGAGGGGTGCGGCGGGAGTGGCAGGGCCCGGGGATTGACCTGGGCATGGGTTCGGGTGTATCCGTGCTGACGTTGCACATGAGAAGCAATTGTATGTGCGTGGAAAAACCAGGCCCGAGACATCCGGAATCCGGTATCTGACTGGCAGTAACGCAGCTGAATCCATTCTGACTCAGGACAGTGCATCATGAACCGTACACGATTTGCCAACGGCCGTCTGGGGACCAGACTGGCCGTCTATTTTGCGCTGTGGTTTCTTCTGGCCGGGGCAGCCACCATCATCGTGGTGAATATGGTCATGCGCGAGCGGGCCTTGAGCGAGGCCAGGGACAAGGCCCGGATCATCCTGGACCACAATCTGGCTGTGCACACCTACTTTACCCACCAGCTCAAGCCCCACATATTACCCGTGGCTGAGCAGAACATCTCAGAGGAGTATTTCGATCCGGTCTGGATGTCTTCCACCTATGCGGTTCGGGAGATATATGACTACTTCCGGGAACTCGCCCCCAGAGACTACTATTACAAGGAATGCGCCATCAACGCTCGCAGTCCGCAGAACGAGGCCGACGAGTTCGAGAAAGCCTTTCTGCGCAGACTGAACCGCAATTCCGGCCTGGAACAGAAAACCGTGGTCCGGGATATCAACGGCAAGCCGTATTTCGTTCTGCTGCGCAAGGGAGAGCAGATGCAGAAGAGCTGTCTGCGCTGCCACAGCAGTCCGCAAAAGGCGCCCCAGGACATGGTGGATGCCTACGGGCCTTCCCGGAGCTTTGGCCGGGACCAAGGAGAAGTGGTCTCGGCGATTTCCATCCGCATTCCCCTGGAGCAGGCCTTTGGCCAGGTGAGCAGGATTACCTGGATCATGTCCGGAGGATTGGCCGCGATTTTGGTCCTTTTGTATATCGTTGTGTATGTCCTCAATCACCGCCTGCTGTTTGTCCCCCTGCGCACCATGGCGGCCAAGGCCCGGTTGATTGCGGAAAGAAAGGAGCACCTGGGTGATGAGGTGGATATCCCAAAGGGAAAGGAAATGCGGGAGATCGCCCTGGCCCTGAACTGCATGTCCAAACGTCTGCGGGAGCATGTGGACGACTTGGAGGGTCAGGTCCAGGACCGGACCGATGTGCTGTCCAAGGTCAATGCAATGCTCCACCAAGAGATGGACGAACGGCAGAAGGCGGCTCAGGAGCTGCAGAACTATGCCAGCCAGCTGGAGCATCTGGCCCGAACCGACGAGCTGACCCAGGCTTTCAATCGCCGTCACTTCCTGCGGGAGCTGGAAAAAGAGGCAGACCGGGCCAAACGGTACGGCCGGCCCTTGTCTCTGGCGATTCTGGACCTGGATTATTTCAAGGATGTGAACGATACCTACGGCCATGCGGCCGGGGACGCAGTGCTCCAGGCCCTTACCGCCGCCTGCCGCAGCGTCCTGCGGACTCAGGACGTGTTTGCCCGCATGGGCGGGGAGGAGTTCGCGGTCCTGCTGCCGGAAACCAGCACGGATGGGGCCGGGCAGGTTGCGGAGCGGATCAGGGAGCTGATCCAGGAAATGGATGTTCAAGCGGATGACGGCCAGGTGGTCCAGTTCACGGCCAGCTTGGGGGTTGCTTCGCTGGATAAGGAGGACGACTACGAGGTGGAGCCATTGCTGCAACGGGCGGATCGGGCCTTGTATGCGGCCAAGAACGCCGGCCGGAACCGGGTGGTGACCCTGTGATGGCGATATGCGGAGTGGGGGGCAGAGGACAGAGATCAGAGGTCAGAGGTTAGAGGACAGAGGACAGAGATCAGAGATCAGAGATCAGAGGTCAGAGATCGGGTACGCCTCTGGTGGGTAGTTATCTGTTATCAGTTATTTGTCATCAGCAAGAAGCCGATGGTTATAACCAGCAAGAATCTGGCGAGTGAGGGTAGGGGCGAATAATCATTCGCCCTCTTTTATTATCGCTCCCACGCTCTGCGTGGGAGCTTTTCTTGACCGCTCCGCGGTCTTTTTATGGACGCTGGAGCGTCCGGGGGAGTTCCCACGCAGAGCGTGGGAACGAAAGAAGAATGAGTGTCCAGTGCATCGGTTTGTTGGGATTTTTTTCTTCGGGATCGAAATCGCTATCGGGATCGATATCCATAAGCTGAGGGTGCCTCCTGCACCGAATGACATATTCTTTCGATTACGATATCGATCCCGATTTCGATTTGGATTATCCTCACCCGGGTTGACAACGGGTTGCCGGGCTTTTCTGGGCGAATTCACATCAGGCGAAAAAGCGAGTGAGATCGGAATTGAGAAAATCGGTCAGGTCCAGGCCGTCCGGACCAATTATCCACGACATGGTCTCTGGCCAATGTTTTTGAAACTGGGCCAAACCAGTGTGCGGCTTACCTACAGGGGATATTTTGACCTCCAGGGCCGCTAATCTATGGCCCTTTTTCAGCACAAAATCCACCTCCTTGTTCCTTTCCCGCCAATAGTAGACCTCAATGCCCTGATCTTCCCCTTGGTTCACCAGGTGAGCCCCAACGGCAACCTCCACCAGACGGCCCCAGCGTTTCGGTTCAGTCAGCCATTCGTCAGGACTCAGGCCGGATTGGGAGGTGACCAAGGCGGTATTTCTTGGTATCCATTTCGGGCTGGAGGCCCTGGTCCTGATTTTGGTTCCATGCCATTTCTGCAGGCCTTTGAGCATATAGGCCCCTTCCAGCAAGTGCTGATAATGGGCCAGGGTGGTTGTATTCCCGGCATCCTGCAGCTGCCCGAGCAATTTTTGGTAGGATACGATCTGGTCGGCATAATCGCAGCTCAAGGCGTAGAGTTGGCGGAGAAGGGCCGGCTTTTCTACCCGATGCAAGAGCAGGATGTCCTTGCCAATAGCGGTTTCCACCAATGACTGTTGAATATAGTCGGCCCAGCGCAGCCAGTCAGTGACCATAGAGGCTGATCCTGGATATCCACCATACATAATATACTGCTCCAGCCCCCAGCCAAAACATTGAGCCATCTCAAAAAACGACCAATGCGGCATGCGGATTATTTCAAATCGTCCAGCCAGGCTTTCAGTCAAGCCTTGTTGAATTTGCAGGGAGGATGAGCCGCACAGGACCAGCCGGATGGGATTTGCCCAATACCTGGTCTGGTCCCAGAGTTTCTTGATCTGTTCGGCCCAGTTTTGAACTTTTTGGATTTCATCCAGGACCAAGAGAACTGCATCCTGGTCAGTAGTCGATTTGAATTGAGCTGACTTCCAGGCCTGCTCTATCCATTCAGTGCCTGGAGGGGCCGGGGCATCGGCAGAGGCATAGACTGTGGGTCCGGTCCATTCCTGACACACCTGCAAGACAGCAGTTGTTTTACCTACTTGCCGAGGACCAAGAACCACTTGGACGAGTGGTCGATCCTCCCGGAGTCTGTCCATCAGGGTGTATGTTTTATTTCTTTTAAATTCAGGAAGATGCATGATATATTACCATTTGCTCAATGTAATGAGTAAAAATACTCAGAAGCTTGAGTAAAAGTCAAGTGGCTCATTAGCAACGGTGAATGGGGGGCGGTTCATATTTGCCCTGCTCATTTTCACTGGGGGCCTGCCCTGTATTTATCGCTCCCACGCTCTGCGTGGGAGCCTCTTCAGACCGCTCTGAGGTCTTTTCTGGACGCTGGAGCGTCCGGGGGAGTTCCCACGCAGAGCGTGGGAACGATAATCAAGAGGGCAACCACGCGCAGACGCGTGGCTGGAGACGCCCGGGTGCCCCTACCCGGAGGGGCTGGGGTGAGATCTGGGAGTTGGGATATATTTGTGTGGTCAGACGGATAACCTAGGTTCTCATTGTAGGGGCAGTCACGCGCAGACGCGTGACTGCCCTGTATTTTAAGAGGGCAACCACCCAGTAAAATACCCCAAGGGGGCCCGATTTTACCGAGCAGGTACGGCGCAGGAGCGTCTAGGATTGCCCCTACCCGGAGGGGCTGGGGTGAGATCTGGGAGTTGGGATATATTTGTGTGGTCAGACGGATAACCTAGGTTTTCATTGTAGGGGCAGGCTTCGCGCTTTGGCGTAATGCCTGCCCTCTGAGGGCAACCACCCAGTAAAATACCCAAAGGGGGCCCGATTTTACCGGGCAGGTACGGCGCAGGAGCGCCTAGGATTGCCCCTACCCGGAGGGGGAGTTGGTTAGATTGGGGGGTTGGGGTATATTTGCGGGATCTGCGGTTACCCGGGGTTCTCTGGGTAGGGGCAGTGCTTCGCGCTTTGGCGTAATGCCTGCCCTCTTTATCTTTATTCATTCCTGAGCATCTTGATGATGTGCCTGGTTAAATGTTCTCGAATTTCTCTGTGGCGTGGAACTGGTTGAGATACTTTAGTCTTTGGATTTTATACCAATCGTGTTTGCCGCCATGACGAATGAATTGACAGCCCATGTTATCAAGTACCTGGAGCAATTCTCGTCGCTTCATACCAATTCCAAGTCATCTGCCCGTCGAACATTGGCGATTGTTCCACTTGAGAGCTCATAATGGATGTCTTTCAAATTTTCTTTTAATTCTTCCAGGGTTTCTCCTTGAGTCCAATAATCCGGAAACTCTTCTGAGCTTTCCCCCATGGGCTGGACAGGGATTAGGTAAGTTTAAGGTGTAGAAGGTAGAGGCAGTGTTTGGGGAAGATCCCGGACTGCCGGGGAATCTCGGTTTTCATGAGCGCTCTGCGGTCTTTTGGGTGAACGCTGGAGCGTCCTGGGGAGTTTCCACGCAGAGTGTGGGAGTAATAAATGAAGATAACTTCAGTTTCTTGCCAAGCTTTTTTATCTGGTTTATGCTAGTATTTAGCCTTTGAAGAATTGTAAGGTAAGTTTTCATGTGCTTGTCTTTACCCTGGAGAAGATCTGCTTGAAGAAGCGGTCGTGGGCACTGGGACTAGAAGAGGATAACGGTTGCCTTATACAAAGGGGAAATATGTATGGAAACCAGAACAGTAACCCTTGATTTGCCGGTTGGAGTCTTTTCAGCCCTGCGCAAGACCCCCGAGGAGTTTAGGGAAGACATTCGGGTAATAGCGGCGGTAAAATGGTATGAAATGGGCATGATATCCCAAGAAAAGGCATCCGAAATAGCCGGGATGTGTCGCGAGGATTTTTTGTTCGAGCTGGCCAGGTATAATGTCTCCCCATTTCAATATTCAGCTGATGACGTTCTGGAAGAGGCTGGCTATGAATAGTGCCTTTGTACTGAATGCCTCTCCCCTTATTTTGCTTAGTAAAGCTGGACTGTTGTAGTCAATAGGACCATTGGCTAAATTATGGGTTGTTCCTGATGCTGTGGCGGCAGAGTTTGAGATCAAAAGATCCATTGCTCCGTATGTTGCCGAATTGGAAACTGTTTCAAAGGTATCTCTGGAATCGTGTCTTCAGATCCATCCTTTTGTAGCCGCTTGGGATCTTGGTCAAGGAGAGAGCGAGGTTTTAAGCCTGTCAATGAAAAAAGGCATGGGTACGAAAGCTGTTCTTGATGATCTGCAGGCCAGAAAGTGCGCGAAGCTTCTCGGGGTGAGTTTGATTGGTTCTGTGGGCTTGATTATCATGGCTAAGCGTGTTGGTCTGATAGGAGAGGCCAAACCTGAAATCAACAAGCTCAAAGAGCTTGGGCTTCGCATTGATACGGACCTGTTGACCAAGGTGTTTCAAAAAATTGGCGAATGATGGGAGATAACGGATTGCCGGGGTGCCGGGGATTCAGAGGACAGAAGATAGAGGACAGAGATCAGAAGTAAGCCCCGCCTCTGGCGGATAGTTATCTGTTATAGGTAGTTGTAATCAGCAAGAAGCCGCCGGTTATATCCAGCAAGAATCTGGCGAGTGAGGGTAGGGGCGAATGATCATTCGCCCTCTTTTATTGCTCCCACGCTCTGCGTGGGAGCCTGTCTTGACCGCTCTGCGGTCTCTTGCTTGGACGCCGGAGCGTCCGGAAGAAGTTCCCACGCGGAGCGTGGGAACGATAAGTATAAGTAGAATGAGTGTCCAGTGCATCCGTTTGTTGGGATTCTTTTCTTCGGGATCGAAATCGCTATCGGGATCGGGATCGATATCCATAAGCTGAGGGAGCCTCCTGCACCGAATGACATATTCTTTCGATTACGATAGCGATCCCGATTTCGATTTGGACTATCCTAACTACCTGTTAATGTTTGTCATCAATCAAGAATCTTGGTGAAATAGGCTGAGTACTTCGGATTTGTCCTGGGCGAAAAGGATTGCTTCCATGGCCTGGTCCAACATGGCAGGATCCTGTACAGAATCGATCAGTCCTTTTTCTTCAGCAGAGAGGGCAAACTTCCGGTTTATGAGCGTCATCAGGGCAATCCGCTTACCCTCCAATCTGCCTTCCTGCCGGCCTTCTTGTATACCTTCCTGCCGGCCTTCTTGCCGGCCTTTTTGCATCCCTTCCTGTCGTAGCTTATCTGCTATAGTTGGCATAAGCTCCTCTCCCTGAGGTATTGTCTTCAGTGCTGTGTGCACATCTTGGATATCAATATTTTCAGCTGCTTGAAGGACATATTCAAGCACCACCTGCAAGTACTCTGTGAGCCTCCTCTTCTCTCCCAATCTCCCAAGCAGCTCTATTATCTCCGGCAGTCGGTCCCCAAGCTCAGGTCTTTGGATATATTTTAGCAGGAGCTGCACAGACTGCAAGATAATTGTGCCCTTGATCTCGCCCTCATCCAGGTGAGAGATGTCGTGCAGGATATGATCAAACTTTGGAATATAGGGCAGAAACTCTGACGATGGCGGATCAAAGAGATCCTCAAATCTCAAGCCAAAGTTCCACGGCCTGTCTCCATGGTAAATGACCACTGGAATGATCACCGGCAACCGGTCTGATCCTGCCTTCTGGTCCCGGGCCATGGCATACCAGGAGCTGGCCATATATTGCAGCACCTGCACTCGGGCGTATTTTTCCGGGCCGCTTTTATGTTCAAAGAGTATATACAGCTCAGCCGGATTTCCGGTCTTGACTTTGGTTTTGACCACCACATCGCTAAAATACTCGGACAAGTCAGGGGCAACATAGTTTCCGTTCTCGACCTCCAGGGTGTCCAGCTCCAGATGCGAGACAATTCCGGTTGGGAGGTAGGTCTGTATGAAATCCCGGATATTCTCCGGCCTGGAGATGATTTGCTTGAAAAAGCGATCATGAGCACGGGGAGTGGAGGAACTCATGGCCTGAGTATATATTGTGCTTGTATATGAGGCAAGGAAGAGAAAGAGGAGGCGGTGATTGGGAGCTGATTCCGGATTTCAGGGTAGCCGGAACTCTTCGATCGCTCCGCGGTCTCTTGTCTGGACGCTGGAGCGTCCGGAAGAAGTTCCCACGCAGAGCGTGGGAACGATAAAGATGGCCTCACTTCATGCACAGATTCTTGAGTGGAGCCGGATTTTCTTTCTTCGGGATCGAAATCGCTATCGGGATCGGGATCGATATCCATAAGCTGAGGGTGCCTCCTACACCGAATGACATATTTTTTCGATTACGATAGCGATCCCGATTTCGATTTGGATTATCCTCACCCGGATTGACCTACGGGTTGTCGCGCTTTGTAGGACAGAAGACAGCAACGCCTCCGGTGGATGGTTACACCTCACTGATCCAGCCTTGACGACTGTACGGCAAAGCCGTATATTTTTAGCAATGCTATTCATCGAAACCTCAACATTCACCAAGCTATTGCCGAACTACCTCCCGGATGAGGAATACCGTGGGCTTCAAACTTATCTTCTACACAAGCCAGGTGCCGGTGATTTGATTAAAGGTTCGGGTGGTGTTCGAAAAGTTCGGTGGGCACCAGCGGGCTCGGGAAAGAGCGGTGGGGTCAGAGCAATTTATTACTGGAAGAAATCTGACCACGAGATATGGATGCTCACGCTGTACAGTAAATCAGAGCGCGCCAGCATACCTGGCCATACGCTCAAGCAGATAGCGGAGGCAATCAAAAATGGGTAACAGGAACATTGGGGCAGAAATTCTTGATGGTATCTATGAAATCAAGCAGTTCAAGAGGGGTAAATTGGCTCTCCGAACGCAAGAGCTTTCAGAGCCCTCACCGCCCAAAGTGATCAGGCTGAAATTGCACATGTCGCAGTCAGCATTTGCCGGTCTTATGGGCGTGAGTGTGCGAACCCTTCAGGATTGGGAACAGGGTCGGCGCGAGCCGCAGGGTCCTGCGGTTGCGCTTCTGCGCATTGCTGAGCAACACCCGGAAGTTTTTAGTCAGCTTTACTGACCAAAGTGAGGTGTAACCAGGTCATGCACCGGATGACAAAACCTCCGCTCCGCTCTGGTTTTGTCGCCTGTGATGGCGGGCGTTATCTGTTATCAGCAAGAAGGCGACAGTTATATCCAGCAAGAATCTGGCGAGTGGGGTTGGAGGGGCGAATAATCATTCGCCCCTCTTTTATTACTCCCACGCTCTGCGTGGGAGCCTCTTCAGACCGCTCTGAGGTCTTTTCTGGACGCTGGAGCGTTCGGAAGAGTTCCCACGCGGAGCGTGGGAACGATAATCAAGAGGGCAACCATACGGCGCAGGAGCGCCTAGGATTGCCCCTACCCGGAGGGGCTGGGGTGAGATTTGGGGTTTGGGGTATATTTATGTGGTTAGACGGATAACCTAGGTTCTCATTGTAGGGGCAGTGCTTCGCGCTTTGGCGTAATGCCTGCCCTGTATTCAGAGGGCAACCACCCAGTAAAATACCCCAACATGGTCCCGATTTAACCGCCCAGTTAAATACCCCAGGGCTTGTCCGGTGAAATGTCTTCCATTTTACTGGAGTTGCCCCGATTTAGCAGGCAGGGTTACCCCTCCCAGGAGGGGTGGAGGTGAGATCTGGTAAAATTATAATCTGAATTATAATAATATATATTATCAAAATTGACATATCATAATTTCACGGCTATATCATGCCTATGGCATTATTTGTGGATAGAGAACACGAGCTTCAGTTTCTGGAGCAAGAATACACCCGGGACAGATCCTCCCTGGTGGTTATTTACGGCCGGCGCAGGATCGGCAAAACCACCCTCATCAAGCATTTCATCCAGGATAAAAACGCGTTTTA
This sequence comes from Desulfovermiculus halophilus DSM 18834, assembly GCF_000620765.1. Classification (NCBI taxonomy): domain Bacteria; kingdom Pseudomonadati; phylum Thermodesulfobacteriota; class Desulfovibrionia; order Desulfovibrionales; family Desulfohalobiaceae; genus Desulfovermiculus; species Desulfovermiculus halophilus. The sequence continues at coordinate 274,789 of NZ_KK211185.1, read as the reverse complement.
TTTTGTAGCCACCGAAGAGTCGGAGCGGGAAAACAGGAGGAACTTCCAGCACGCGGTTTCGGAATTCACCCGGAACCCCTTTCTGAAAAAGGATGTCCTTCTGGAATGGGAAGAGATCTTTTCTGTGCTGCACAGCCACCAGCCAGAGGCGAGAATGGTCATCGCCATTGACGAGTTTCAATACTTGGGCAAGGCGCGGTCCTCGTTCCCCTCTATTTTCCAGAAGATATGGGATCAGATGCTGGCTGAGGCCAGGGTCATGGTCATTCTCTGCGGCTCCCTGGTGGGAATGATGGTGGAACAGACCCTTTCGTATTCCAGTCCCTTGTACGGAAGACGGACTGGGCAGATACGTCTGGATGAAATTCCATATCAGGATTATGGGCAGTTTTTCCAGCACCCGGAGGCTCTTAATTGCATAGAGTATTATGCCGTGACCGGGGGGGTACCCAAGTATGTGGAGCTTTTTCCCCCGGCTGAAGATATCTTCCAGGCCATTGAGAAAAACATTCTGTCCAAGCGAAGCTTTTTGTATGAAGAACCGATCTTTCTGTTGGAAAAGGAGTTCGGCGAGACCGGAACATACTTTTCCCTGATCAAGACTATTGCCGCCGGGAACAGAAAACTGGGCAAGATTGCCTCTGCTCTGGGCATAGGCCAGTCCGGTCTGACAAAATATCTCAAGACCCTGCAGGAGCTGGATTTGGTGGCCAGAGAAGTTCCGATAACCGAAAGGAACCCGGAAAAGAGCAAAAAGGGCCTGTACCGGATAAAGGACAATTTCATCAACTTTTGGTTCAAGTTTGTCCATCCCTTCAGGAGTTATCTAGAAATTGAGAATACTGAGCTTGTCCTTGACCGGATCAGGGAGCAATTCAGACCGAATCTCGTCAGCTTCGTGTACGAAGACATATGCAGGCAGCGGCTCATGCATCGGGGCCTTGGCAAGGCGCCGCACCTGCACCTGATTCAGGCCGGCCGGTGGTGGAACAAGGATACAGAGATTGATATTTTGGGCATAAGCGAAGACAAAGAGCAGGTGCTGGTCGGGGAATGCAAGTACACTGCCGGTCCTGTGGATACGGATGTCTATTTTCACCTCCTGGAAAAAGCGCAAAGAGTTGATAAGGAAAGCCAGGCCCACATGCACTATGTAATCTTCAGCCAGTCCGGCTTTACCGATGCTCTACACCATCTGGCCCATACCCACGAGCATATCCATTTGGAGACAGTCTAAAGAACTTGTGGATTTCAAGTGATAAAGGATGGGCAATCCGATGGGGTGGCCAAGGGGCAAGGGGGAAGGAAGCTCAAAGCTCAAAGCTGAAAGTTGGGAGAGGAGCAAGGGACAAGGTGAAGACGGCAGGATCGGCAACCAGAGGAGAGATCCCGCAATGTCAGGTTACCCGGGGTTCTCATTGTAGGGGCAGTGCTTCGCGCTTTGGCGTAATGCCTGCCCTGTATTACAGAGGGCAACCACCCAGTAAAATACCCCAAGGGGGCCCGATTTTACCGGGCAGGTACGGCGCAGGAGCGCCTAGGTTGCCCCTACCCGGAGGGGGAGTCGGTGAGATCTAAAACACCCCCCAACCCCCGCAAGGGGGGACCTGGTTTGGGCGTTCCGGGGTTGGGATGGACTGTACGGTGGTTGGAGAGATACGGCTGAGTGATGAGCTGACTTTCATAGCCAAAACAGTAGGTATGCCTTGGCCGTACACACCAGCCCGGGGAGGATACCGGGAGTGCTGATTATACAGGCTGAGAAGATGAGTTGTTTTTGTTGGGTGCTGTAAGTGCGTTTTCTGCAGCATGCACCAAAAAGGATGATCTGGACATTCCTCTTTGTTTAGCCACCATGTCTATTTTGCGAAGCATATTTTCCGGAAGAGTTATGTTAACCCGGACAGTACGAGATTTTTCTTCCGAAACTGAGATCACTAAAATTGCGGCTGCATCTGAATAGTCTGGATTGTCTATGATATCTTCCAGCTTGGATGGAACCGGCAAATTTTCCTGGTCTTCCAGCATACCTTTCACATGAAGCGAAAGGGCATCATGGGCCATATCTTTTGCCTCATCAAGCGTACTGCCTGCGGTAACGCATCCCGGAAAATCGGGAAATGATACACCAAAATCACTGTTGTGATCTTTGTGAACAATGGCAAGGTAGTTGGTCATATTGATGTCCTACGTAAATTGTATTCCTGCTTGGCGCTCGATGCTTTTGAGTGTGCCAGCTGGGATATCTTTTTTGGGGTGGGGCACAGTAACCCGCCCCTTCTTGGACGGATGCCGGAACTGGATATGTGACCCGGATTGAGCAACCTTGTACCACCCATCTTGTTCCAAAGCCTTTACGACCAGCCGGCTATTCATGTGTGGATAAATACACACTGCTGCTGGGTTTGTCAATCACAAGTAAAAAAGGACTGGGGGTGTATTTTTGATTGCTCCCACGCTCTGCGTGGGAGCCTCTTCAGACCGCTCTGAGGTCTTTTGTGGACGCTGGAGCGTCCGGGGGAGTTCCCACGCAGAGCGTGGGAACGATAATCTAGAGGGCAACCACCCAGTAAAATACCCCGAGGGGGCCCGATTTTACCGGGCAGGTACGGCGCAGGAGCGCCTAGGTTGCCCGGAGGGGAGCCGGTGAGATCTGAAACACCCCCCAACCCCCCTCAAGGGGGGACGGGGCGGGAGAATGGTTGTGGTTTGATGATATTAGGTTTAGCTCAGAGTTCAGCTCTCTGCAAAAATCAGATTGTACAAGCACGATTCACGGTATTTTCAGCCCGTACTGGGCGAATTACGCCCCCCCTGGAGGGGGGAATCCAAGGGGGGTGTTTCTATGGCGCGGGGCCACAATCCAAGGAGCAAGGTGAACCAAAAAACATCCCCCAACCGGTGAGTGGGGGGCGGTTCATATTTGCCCTGCTCATTTTCACTGGGTGACTGCCCTGTATTTATCGCTCCCACGCTCTGCGTGGGAGCATGTCTTGACCGCTCTGCGGTCTCTTGTCTGGACGCTGGAGCGTCCGGAAGAGTTCCCCACGCTGAGCGTGGGAACGATAAGGAAGGGGGGGACTGATTCGGTAAATCCGCGTTGGGGATGGACGGTATGGTGGTTGGAGAGGCTGGTGGTGGGAGACGGCTGAACGGGGAGATGGGCTTGCGTAAGCAAAGCAGTAGCTGTGCTACTGCCCCGTCCACCTTGAGGGGGTAGGGGGTGTTGATCGTTTTGGCAACCGGGGCGTGGTATTATGGAAGGTTACCTGGTTGACAATGCCGGGTGCAGCCGGAGTAGGACAGTGGGAGGTGATAGAGAGTAGAGAGTTGTGTAGGAATGCTGGTCCGCAAGATATCAGGGTGATACAAAAGAGGGCAGTCTCGCGCAGGTGCGTGACTGCCCTCTTTTGCGATTTTATCTCTACAACACTGTAGATTTAGCGATATTGGGGCGAAAGTAATGCTTACGACGAGGATCCTATGTCATCATTGTGTACAGGATTGGAAAAAGTCCCAGTAGCGTTATAATCACCATATTCAGCAGTAATGGTAATATCATTTTCTCCTGAAGGATCAGAGCAATCTATGGTTGCATCAGTTAGCCATCCATCAGCTGAAATTTGATTGCAAACTGTTGAATTAATATTTTGAAATGCTGCAGTTTGATTGCCATTTTCTGTTAATAAATTTCTTGCAAATGCCATATGCAAATTGCTTTGAGCGGCAGAAACTAATGATTCTAGCCCCTTTTGTCTCGCTTCATCACGCATATCCATAAATTTTGGCACTGCCACAGCTGATAAAATCCCCAAAATAACCAATACAGCAATAATCTCGATCAGGGTGAAGCCCTGCTGGGCTGGGGATGCTTTTGTGATTGATGTGTTTGGCATTGTTGTCTCCTGTTTTTTAAGTTTTAGGTGTTAGGTTTTAGGTTTTAAGTTCAAAGTGTTAAGTGTTAAGTACTGGAATCAGTTATCAGTTATCAGTTATCCGTTATCTGGAGTATGGTTTTGCCTGATAACAAATAACTGATAACTCATCTTCTCATCTTTGACGTGAATGTCCTGATCCTGACTCTGCAAAGGGAGTGCCAAGCATCAGGGTCAAGGGCCTAGGGCCGAGGTACAAGGGCAAAGAGCAGAAGGCCAAAAGCCGAAAGTCAGGGCCGAGGGCCGAGTGGCAAGGGCTTAAAAACAGGTCCAAGGGCCGAGGTGAAAAGGCCAAGGTGTAAAATAGTTGACCGTTCCTTGACATTTACCCTGCTTAGCTCATTGTTTTTGACATCAACCAGCTGCGGATATAAGCGGACTGCGGGTCAAGATGTCGGCTTGTGAGAATGCGTAGCATATGCGGGGCTGGTGAGCAAGGTTTTTTGGCGGATGAGGTGAGTGTCAAAATATTGTACGATGTCAGGCAATGATTGTATCTCCAAAATATGGAGATTGATCATCACAATGTGTTGGATTGGAAAGAGTGGCAAGGGCTGAGGAACAAGGGCCAAGGGCTGAGGGCAAAGGGCAAAGGGCATGGAGCATGGAGAAGAGGGCATAGGGGCAGAGGGGAGAGGAATGAGGGCCGAGGGCCGTGGAGCAAGGGCTGAGGGAAGAGAGCAGAGAGCAGAAGAGGATGCTTGCATCTATTGACCCGTATGCCTGCCAAAGCGCAGGCACGCTCAATTGATGAGTATCTCGCCAGGTGGTGCTGAAGTCATAAGTTTGGCTTCATTTTTGAATACCAGTTCCCTGCTGTCCGGTCGGTCCGGAGTTGACGAAATATGCGGATGGGGATATTGGGTGCTTGCAATTGGGAGCCTGTAACGCAGGGATCGTTTGATTCAGGATGGGAATTGAGGAAGCCCCGAGCTGGCGCAGATACTTTCAAACCGGAGAGCAAGCGGGAGACGATACGCGGAGCAGATCATGAATTATGTACATACCGTCGGCTGGAGCGGGGTGGATGATTTTCCGGATGCCTATGCCGCCCATGAAGTTGTCTCAGACGGGCATGGGCGGGCAAGGGACTATATATTTCTGGAGGTCAATCAGGCCTTTGAACAGATGACCGGGCTTCGGCGATCCGAAATTGTGGGCCGGAAAGTGAGTCAGGTTCTGCCCGGGATCAGACTAGGGTCCTTTGACTGGATTGCAGTCTATGGCCGGCTGGCCCAGACCGGGGGGTGCATTCATTTTGAGCAGTATAGCGAGCCCCTGGGGCGGTGGTACGATGTCTGCGCTTTCAGCCGGGGAAACGGAAGGTTTGTGACCATATTCCGGGACATCAGCCGGTACAAGCCCTCGACAAGCGGGATGCAGGAGGAAGGCGACCCCGCGATCCGGGTTCTGGATTCCATGCAGGAAGCCTGTTTTGAGCTGGATGTGCATGGCCGGATCACTCTGGCCAACACGGCCGGGGGGAATTTGGTGGATGCGGATGCGAACCAGCTCCGGGGGAAAAACTTTCTGGATCTGTGCGCCGACCCGGAGAATGTTACGCCTCGGCTGGAACATGTTCTGCGGACAGGTGCCAGTGAATATGCCGTGGACGTACAGCTTTTGTGTCTTGACGGATCATCGGTCTATGCCGAGTTCTCGATCACCCCGGTGACTGATGAGCAGGGGGGTATTCGCGGTTCGCGCTGGATCGGCAAGGACATCACCCAGCGCAAGGAGTATGAGGCCCAGCTGGAGTATATGAGCCTTCGCGACCGGTTGACCGGACTGTACAACCGGGCCTATTTTGAAAACGAGATGGAACGGCTGGGAAAAAGCCGGGACTATCCGATCACCATCCTGTCCGTTGATCTGGACGGTTTGAAGCTGGTCAACGATACCATGGGTCACAAGCAGGGGGACACCTTGCTCATGACCTGTGCCCGGATTCTGAAGAGCTCCTTTCGAAGCAGCGACGTCCTGGCCCGGATTGGAGGCGACGAGTTTGCGGCTATCCTGCCCCGCACCGAAGGCAGAGCAGGGGAAGGGATTGCTCGGCGGATCGTGGAGCAGGTCCGGGCACACAATGCAAAGGGGGATTCACCTCTGCCGGTCAGCCTGTCCATAGGCCGCTCCACGGTTCAAGGGCGTTCCGAGAGCCTGGCCCGGGCCTACAAAGAGGCTGATGATCTGATGTACAGGGACAAGCTGCACAAGGGAGGAGATGCCCGATCTGAGATCATCAACTCTCTGCTCAAGGTGATGGAGGAAAAGCAGTATATTGACCGGTCCGATGTGGAGTATCTGCAGAACCTGTGTCTGGCCACGGGACGGGAGGCGGGGCTGAACAGGAAGCAGCTCTCAAGTTTGGCCCTGCTGGCCCAGGTGCATGACTTGGGGAAGGTCGGGGTGGCGGATAGCATTCTGCGCAAGGAAGAGCCGCTCACAGAGGAAGAGTGGGAGGTCCTGCGTACCCACCCGGAAAAGGGCTACCGCATCGCCAGATCATCCACGGATTTGGCTGAAATCGCTGAACTGATTCTGAAGCATCACGAGCGCTGGAACGGACAGGGCTATCCCCTGGGGATAGCCGGAAGGGAGATTCCGGTTGAATGTCGTGTGCTGGCTATTGCAAACGCCTATATGGCCATGATCAATGAGCGACCCCATCAGCGGGCCATGTCCCGGGCCGAAGCCCTCCAGGAATTGTGGCGCTGTGCCGGGACGCAGTTCGATCCTGCCCTGGTCCAGGCCTTTGCCCGGATCATCAGCCGGGAGGCTGAGAATGAGGAGCTGGGGGAAGCGCAGTGAGGGGGAGGGCCGAGGTGCAAGGGCCGAGGAAGACAGGAGACAGGGGGCAGAGGTCAGAGGTCAGAGGTCAGACGTCAGAGGGCAGAGCTCAGCGCCACTGGCGGCCGGTTATCTGTTATCAGTTATCTGTTATCTGTTATCAGCAAGAAGCCGCCAAGTTGATCCAGTAAGAAACTGGCGAGTGGGCTGTAGGGGCGAATAATCATTCGCCCTCTTGGTTTGGACGCAGGAGCGTCCGGGAAAGTTCCCACCCAGAGCGTGGGAAGGAT
>NZ_KK211185.1:248320-267399 GCF_000620765.1 Desulfovermiculus halophilus DSM 18834 | reverse complement strand
TCCTGAGATTCATGTCTCACCCCGGAACCGCTGTCGATCTCCATGCCCGTCCCCCCTTGAGGGGGTTGGGGGGTGTTTCTTCCTGCTTTTTTTGTCTTCTGATCTCTGTCCTCTGACTTCTGTCTTGAGGGGCCGGGGGTTCATACAGGGGGCAGTCACGCGTCTGCGCGTGACTGCCTTTTTTTATCGCCCCTTTCGCCACAGCCGGTCTGGCTATTCGGAGATGGTGAGTGTGAGGCTGATCATCTTCTGTAGTGTTCCCAGCGGATCCTGAAAAGGCTTGACTGGCGGACTCAGTTGTCGTATATCTTGTACAACAAGAGAATAATAGACCGGATCATGGAGAGATTATGCGGGTTATTTCTTTTTCTGAAGCGCGAAATGCTTTGAAATCTGTATTGGATAATGTGGTCAATGATGCTGAATGTACCATCATTACCCGACGCAATGCTGAAGATGCTGTGGTCATGTCCTTGGAGTCATACAATAGTTTAATGGAAACAGTTCACTTGCTGAAGTCACCAGCCAATGCCGCTCATTTGGCGGAATCTATTGATCAGTACAAGTCCGGCAAGACAACGGTCCGGGATATTATTGATGAGTAGGATGCTTGCATGGACAGATGCTGCCTGGGCTGATTATGTCTTCTGGCAAGGCCAAGACAAAAAGAAACTTAAGCGAATAAATAAGCTGATAGCTGATACAAAACGTTCGCCATTTGAAGGCATGGGCAAGCCAGAGCCCCTTAAGGAAAGTCTCTCAGGATTCTGGTCCCGCCGAATAGATGAGACCAATCGTTTAGTTTACGCTGTGGATGATACATATGTGACTATAATCTCCTGCCGTTATCATTACTGAATGCTTCGCAATGCCCTTTGATGTAAATAATTAAAAATGTGCTTCACTGCCGGGTTTCCCTTCTGTTCCAGGTGGCGTACATAGTCCCGCAGATATGAGAGCTTGTGAGAGAGAAGCTCAATATCATTCATGCATCAGGTCTCCGAGCTCTTTGTACAGATACCTGGTATCCAAATACTCGTATCTGGCCCATGTTTCTTGCCTGATCCGCTCGGACCGGTTCTTTTCAAAGATCAGGCGGCCATACTTGAGGACTTGGTGCTGCAAAAGCGGGGGGGCCTGATGGAAAATGACCAGATCCACATCGATTCCGATCTGGCTGGACACTGAAGTCTCCATTGCAATGCGCTCCCAGCCGGAGGGAGGGCCGAGGTACAAGGGCCGAGGAAGACGGGAGACAGAGGTCAGAGGTCAGACGTCAGAGGGCAGAGCTCAGCGCCACTGGCGGTCGGTTATCAGTTATCTGTTATCAGCAAGAAGCCGCCAAGTTGATCCAGTAAGAAGCTGGCGAGTGGGCTGTAGGGGCGAATAATCATTCGCCCTCTTGGTTTGGACGCAGGAGCGTCCGGGAAAGTTCCCACCCAGAGCGTGGGAAGGATACGAGGATAAGAAACCCCCCCCTTGGATTCCCCCCTCAAGGGGGGACCTGATGCGCCCAGTCCGGGGCAGGTTTTCAATACGGGGGTGCGGATTGGTTCATGCTAAGTTGAGATCCTGAGATTCATGTCTCACCCCGGAACCGCTGTCGATCTCCATGCCCGTCCCCCCTTGAGGGGGGTTGGGGGGTGTTTCTTCCTGCTTTTTTTGTCTTCTGATCTCTGTCCTCATTGCATCTGGTCCCTTCTGCATCGCATTCAATTCGACTTGTACTGCTGGACATTGATCCCGTACTTCTTCACCCGGTGCCACAGGCTCCTCTGCTTGATGCCCAGAAGCTCGGCAGCCTTGGCCTGGACCCCGCCGGCCTGTTCCAGGGCCTGAATGATAAAGCTCTTTTCCAGCTCGGCCAGGCGCTGATCCAGATCTGTCGAATGGTCGACCTGCTCCTGCTGGGTCTGGTTCAGCCCCAGGTTCAGCTCCCGCGGCAGGTGCTGGACCTGAATGTCTCCGTCTTCAGCCAGGATCAAAGCCCGCTGGACAGTGTTCTGCAGCTCCCGGATGTTCCCCGGCCAGTTCCAGGCCATGAGCAGGTGCATGGCCTGAGTGGAGATGCCGGCCCGCGAATCTTCCCGGGTGGCAAAATGCTCCGCCAGAACGGGAATGTCCTCTTTCCGGTTCCGTAATGGAGGGAGGGTCAGGGCAAAGACATTCAGGCGGTAGTAGAGGTCCTCCCGGAAGGTGCCGGCCTGGACCATAGCTTCCAGGTCCTTGTTCGTGGCCGCGATGATCCGCACATCGGTTCTGATCGTTGTGTTGCCGCCCACCCGCTGAAAAGCCTGCTCCTGCAGAACACGCAGGATCTTGCCCTGCAGATCCAGGGACATGTCCCCGATCTCGTCCAGGAACAGGGTGCCCTGATCCGCTTCCTCAAACTTGCCTTTTCGGGCCTGATGGGCCCCGGTAAAGGCCCCCTTGGCATGCCCGAAGAGCTCGCTTTCCAACAGGTCCTGGGGAATGGCCATGCAGTTCATGGCGATGAACGGGCCGTTGGATCGCTCGCTTTGGGCGTGGATGCCTGAGGCCAAAAGCTCCTTCCCGGTCCCGGACTCTCCGAGCAGGAGGACCGTGGCCTGGGTGGGGGCGGCCTTGGCCGCCTGGGCCAGGACAGCGCGCAGGGCCGGGCTGGAGCCGATGATCTCTGGAAACATGTGCTTGGCCTCGACCTGGGTCAGGAGGTCGGTGACCTGCTCAAAGACCCGGGAGTAGAGATCGATCTCTGATCTGGGCGGCGACTTTTCGCTCTCAGCGTCCTGGAGGTCCGGGGGTGACTGCCCGGAGCCGGCCCCGGCCTGGGTGGTCAGGTGCTGGGCCCGGCGGACGAAGTCCTGGACCGGAGTGCGGATGAAGCGGGTGATGAGCAGGCCGACCAGGCCGCAGACCAGGGCTACCAGCAGGGCGAAGAACCGGTGGGCCCAGGGGTCGGTTGGGGCATAGGCCAGGCAGATCTGGCCGCCCAGGATATAGGCCAAAAGCCCCAGGCCGGCAAAGATGAACGGGATAAGGATGTTCAGGCGAAGAAAGTAGTTCTTCATAGTGTTTACTGTTTTATCAGTATGTTACAATACAAAAACTAGGGACACGTATAACCCCAAAACCAGTGGTTTGAGCCAAAAGAGGGGCAGGCATAACGCGCAGACGTGCAGCCTGCCCCTACGCGGAGAGCCGTGGTTATATGCCAGCATTATCGGACCATCTGGGTCAGGTCCCACATGGGCAAGAAGATGGCCAGGGCGAAGAAGCCGACCACCGCGGCCAAGCCAACGATGAGCACAGGTCCCAGATTTCCCGACATCTGGGATACAGCGTACTCCACCTCGTCGTCGTAGTGGCTGGAGATCTCCCTGAGCATTTCATCCAGGTTCCCGGCCTGTTCGCCCACAGCCACCATGTTGACCACCATGGGGGGAAAGTACCTTGAGCTGCGCAAGGGCTCGGAGATGCCCCGGCCCTCGATGAGCAGCTCTTGAATGGTATCGAACTCCCGGGAGATGGCCGCGTTGCCGATGGTGGAGGACAAGATGGCCAGGGAATTGAGGGCCGTGATCCCGCTGGTCTGCAGGATGGCGAAGATGCTGGCGAAACGGGACATGGCCGCCTTCTGCATCACATCTCCAATCACGGGCAGGCGCAAAAGCAGGGTGTGCAGGTAATAGCGGCCCTGATCTGTCCTGGTGTACCAGACAAGACCCAGGACAAGGCCGATCAGTCCTGGAAGGAGGAGAAACCAGAAGTCGGCCAGGAAGTTGTACAGGCCGATGGCCAGGACCGTGGGCAGGGGCAGGTCCAGGCCGGCGCTCTTGAAGATGGAGGCGAACTTGGGGATGACAAAGGTCAAAAGGATGAAAAAGGCCACCCCCAGGGCGATGAGGACAATGATCGGATACTGGAGTGCGGATTTGATGTCCGACTTGACCTTGTGCTCGTGATCCAGAAGATAGATCAGCCGGTCCATGACGTCGGGCAGGGATCCGCTGATCTCCCCGGCCTGGATCATGCTGGAGTACAGATTGGAAAAGACGTTCGGGTGCTTGGCGAAGCAGGCGTGCAGGGAGGAGCCTTCCTGGATGTCCTCCTGCATCTGCGCGGCGATGGCCTGCAGCTTCTTGTTTTCGCTCTGGGAGTTCAAGGTGCGGAAGATCTCCATGATGGAGATTCCGGCCTTGAACATGGTCCGAAACTGCTTGCTGAACAGGATGAGCTCCTGGGCCTTGACCCGGGAAAAGCGGACGGCCAGTCCCTCGCGGGAAAAGGCGGCGCTCAGGCGGCTGCGCTGCTTGATTTCCTGGGGAATCAGATCCCTGGAGGCCAAATGCTCCTCCACTTCCTCCACGGAGCGGGCCTGAAGGGTCCCCCGAACGGTTTGCCCCCTGGGGTTAATGGCGGTGTAGGAGTAGAGCATGTTCTATGATGTGTGACTGTTGATAGTTATCCGTTAGCAGGGCCTCGGGGCAAGGAATAAGGGGCAAGGGTCTGTGGGGCTGCATCCCACACACCCCATCTTCGCCAGGACGCTTTGGCCTCCAACAAGACAAGAGACCGCTGGAGCGGTCCAGGCTGGCTCCCACGCAGAGCGTGGGAGCGATAAATGAAAAAGCAGGAAGAAACACCCCCCAACCCCCCTCAGGGGGGGGACTGGGACAGATACCGGCAGCGGTTCTGATTCCGGAGGGAGGCATGAATCGAAGAATCTCGACTCCGGATGGACGAATCCGTACCACCTTATTGAAAACCTCCCCCGTGCTGGACGCATCAGGCCCCCCCTTGAGGGGGGAATCCAAGGGGGGTGTTTTTTCTTCCCGCCTTTATTCTCTGTGACCTCTGACGTTTGACTATACCATGACCCTTATCGTTCCCATGCTCTGCGTGGAAACGTGGCCGGACGCTTTGGCGTCCAACAAGACAAGAGACCGCTGGAGCGGTCCAGGCTAGCTCCCACGCAGAGCGTGGGAGCGATAAATGAAGAGGGCGAATGATTATTCGCCCCTACACCCCACTCGCCAGCTTCTTGCTGATAACAGATAACCGGCCGCCAGTGGCGCTGACCTCTGATCTCCGACCTCTGTCCCCTGATCTCTGACCTCTGACGTCTGCCCTCTGCCCTCTGACCTCTGACTTCTGATCTCTGACGTCTGACTTCCGATCTCTGATCTCCGACGTCCGACGTCTGACGTCTGACCTCTGATCTCCGACCTCTGCCCCTGACTTCCGTCTAGACCATGACCTTGGATGTGGCTTCCTCCAGAGTGGTCAGCCCGCGCAGGACCTTGTCCAGGGCGTCCTCCTTCAGGGTCCGGAGCTTGCCTTCCTGATGCAGGACCCGGGCGATTCGCTGTCCGGACTTGCGCTCCAGGATCATGTCCTGGACCTGCTCGTCGTTGACCAGGATCTCGAAGACCCCGGTTCGGCCCTTGAATCCGGTCTGATTGCACTGAAAGCAGCCCCGGCCGCGCATAAAGGTCACATCGTTCCGTTCGTCCAGGCCCCAGTACTTGAGCAGGTGCCGGTCCGGGGTGTAGGGCTCGGCGCAGGCCGGGCACACCCTGCGCACCAGGCGCTGGGCAAAGGAAACCAGCAGAGAGGACGCGACCAGAAAAGGTTCGATGCCCATGTCGATGAGCCGGGTAATGGCCCCGGCCGCATCGTTTGTGTGCACGGTACTCAGCAGGCGATGCCCGGTCAATGCGGATTGGACGGCAATGGTCGCAGTCTCCAGGTCCCGGATCTCTCCGACCATGATCACATCCGGGTCCTGGCGCATGATGGAGCGCAGTCCGGAGGCAAAGGTCATCCCGGCCCTGCGGTTGAGCTGGACCTGGCGGACCCTGCTCACCCGGTACTCCACCGGGTCCTCCAGGGTGATGATGTTCACGTCCGGAGTGTTCACGGACTTGATGATGGAGTACAGGCTGGTGCTTTTCCCGCTGCCGGTGGGGCCGGTGGACAGGATCATGCCGTATGGCTTGGTGATTGATCCGTTCAGCATGTCCTGCAGGGCCTGATCCATGCCCAGGTCCTCCAGGTTCATGACCCCGGCGCTCATGTCCAGCAGGCGCAGGACCAGGTTCTCGCCGTGGATAGTGGGCAGGCTGGAGGCCCGGACGTTGATCTCCTTGCCCTGCATGGTCACGGTGAACCGCCCGTCCTGAGGGACCAGGGAGGAGGCGATATCCATATTGGCCAGGATCTTCAGCCTGGAGACCACGGGCAGGAACATGGACTTGGGCGGAGCCGGCTTGTCCTGCAAAACGCCGTCGATGCGGAAACGGAGCTGGACCTGCTTCTTTTCCGGGCTTAAGTGCACATCGCTGGCCTTCTCCCGGATGGCCTGGGCCAGCAGGGAGTTGACCAGCCGGATGACCGGGGCTTCCTGGGCCATGTCCCGCAGGGCGCTGACCTCGATCTCTCCAGGGGTGAACAGCCCGCTGTCCTGCTCTTGGCTGTCCTCGTCCGCCTCCAGACCCTCGAACTCCTCCATGACCCGCAGGCTGTCGCTGCCCTCCCCGTAGACTGCGGATAAAAGGCTCTGCATCTCGGACTCAGAGCAGATCAGGGGTTCCACATCCAGGTTGGTCAGGATCTCGGCCTGGTCGAAGGCGTTGATGTCCAGAGGATCGGTCATGGCCAGGTACAGGACGTTCCCTTTCTTCTGTACCGGGACCATGGAGTGCTCTTTGGCCTCGGTGTAGGGGATGAGGGAGGTCAGGTTCTGATCCAGCTGGTACTGGTCAAACCGAAACCGCCGGATGTCCAGCTGCTTGCTGATGACCTCGATCACATCCTGCTCGCGGACGATATTCTCCCGGATTAAGTATTCGCCCAGCTTCAGGCCGTATTTCTTCTTTTCAGTCAGGGCGTCCTGCAGCTGATTAGTGGTCAACAGGCCCTTTTGGACCAGAAGTTCGCCCAGACGGGGAGCTTGGCGCACAAAGGCCTCCTTTCACCTATCGATGTTCATTGGCAGGCTTGAACCTGTTTGATCACAATTCTCCTGAGCCGAAACACACAGGCCGGACAGAGTTTTCAGTCCAATCCAGGATCTGGGCCTCATCCTGGAGGCGGCCGGGAAGGTTCTTCTTTGCCTTGGCCGCCTGGTCCGGACTCTCAAAGCTGGAGCCGGTCACAACATGAAATCTAAGCCCCTTTCTGTGGTCCCAGAGAGCCAGGAACCTGGGACCGGGGACCTCTGGGGGCAGGGAGGCCTGCAGGTCATTGAATGCGGCGTAGGCCGTGCTCAAGTCGTCACTGTGCAGGAGGCTTATCCGGCATTGCCCGGGGACCAGAGAGGCCAGCCCGGGCAGCACAGGGAAGCGGATCGGGGTTTTGGGGCTGAGGGTATCCAGGTTCGGGAGCCCGGGATTGGCCTGGCGAATGGCCGGCAGAATGATCCCGGTCTGAGTTTTGCTGTTTCGGGTGTCGTACACGGTACTGGAGATGTTCCAAACCGAGTCCCGGAAAGGAAGGGATATGGTCCCCAGGTTCTCCGGCCAGGCTTGGGCGGCTGCGTTCTGATGCTTTTCCGGCTGCTGTTCAGGCTGCTGCCCATGGGCAATGGGCTGCGTGTTCCGGTCGGTGTGCTCCAGGGTGCGGGATGTGACCACTTTGTCCCGGTCAACAGCGGAACGGGAACCGGATGCGGCCTGGTCTTCCTGTCCCGCAGGGTGCGGGTTTTTGGGCACTGCAACGGATGAGGCCGGGGTTTTTTCCCGGGCGGGCGGGGCGGTGAAGGGATTCCAGACAGACCCGGACACGGCCCCCAGAAGGACAGCTGCGGCAAGGCACAGGGCGGCCAGGGCTCCGCGTCCGGCCCAGGGCCTGCCCCCGGCTCCCTGTTCCTTGAGATGCTGAAGGACCCATTTGCGGCGCATGGTCTGGGATTGGCGGGAGGCCATGAGGATCAGGGTATGGTGGCAGATATGTATGATCTTGCGCGGATACCCGCGGGTGGTCCGGTAGATGGTCCAGCTTGCCGGACTGGTGAGTCGGATGGGCCGGCTGTCTTCTCGCCTGCTTCTGGCCAGGCGGTACTCGATCATGGCTCTGGTTTCCCCGGGGCTCAGCGGACCGATCTCATAGCGGAAGTTGATTCGGTCCATGAGATTGGGCACTGCCTCTATCCGGGGCCTCAGCTCAGTCTGGGCAAAGAGGACGATCTGGAGCAGCTTGGCGGTATTGGTCTCGAAATTCAACAGCTCGCGGAGGATCTCCAGGCAGTCGTCCCGGATCTTCTGGCCTTCGTCGATGAGCAGGGCCACAGTCTCCCCGTGCTCGTTGACCCTGGTCAAAAGCCAGTCCTGGATGCCGTCCTTGTATGCCTGCAGGTGGCTGCTCTGAGGATCGGGCACCCCCAGGGTCCGACCCAGGGCCCGGACGAACTCCAGCTGGGAGCCGTAACCGGGGTCCAGGATGAGGAAGGTTCTGATCTTGGGGTCGTCGTAGAGCTGGCGGAGCAGCTCCCGGCAGATGGTGGTTTTTCCGGTTCCTACCCGGCCGAAGACCACATTCAGCCCCCGGTGCAGGCGGACCGCGATCTCCAGCTCCTGCAGGCAGCGGGCGGTATCCGGAGAGCGGTACAGGAGATCCGGGTCCGGCGAGTTGGAAAACGGCTCCTGGCTCAGGCCGAGAAAGGTGTAGTAGGACATATACGATCAGGCACTTGTTTTGTATGAAAAACTGTTATGAGTTATTCGTTAATAGTTATCAGGATCCGATTGGGTAACCACTCCCAGTCGGTATCGGTATCGAAATCGAAATCGAAAGAATATGTCATTCGGTGCAGCAGGAACCCTCAGTTTATGGATATCGATCCCGATAGCGATTACGAACCCGAAGAAAGAAAATCACAACAATGGGTAACCACACCCAGTCGGTATCGGTATCGAAATTGTTTGTATGTTGAGTTCTGCCTACCCAGGAGACAAGTATATACAATACAAGAGATTCTTCAGTCGCTACGCTCCTTCAGAATGACAAGAGGGACGGAACTGCAAAAAGTCGATTGATGTCAAGGATGAGCCAAACTAGAGTCTCCCACCAATTGATTCCTCTGTCATCTGTCAGCGGGCCGCCATTCTTTCTTCTTGTCATTCTGAGCGAGTCTGCGAGCGAAGAATCCCTCATCAAAATGGATATATGAAAACAATGTTCTAACATCTTGTTTTTTTTGCGGAATATGTTGTTTTCATGTTTCGTTAACGCAAGCGTAACCGCCAGGGCAGGTGGGTTTGTTATTAATCCTTGCCTTGTATCCTCTCAAACAGCTCCTTATGGGCCCGGCATCCCTTGTCGTTGCCCAGGCCGCAGCTGCGGGCGAAGTGCTCCAGGGCCTTCCGGGTATGCCCCAGCCCTTGCAGGGCCCGGCCCAAGGCCAGCAGGGCCCGGGGATTGTCCGGTTCCAGATGCTGGGCCCGGCGGGCATCCTTGTAGGCCCTGGCATACTCGCCCTGTTCCTGCAAGGCCAGGCTGCGGGTGATATAGGGCTGGGCCAGACCGGGGTCCAGGGCGACGGCAATGGACGCGGTGCGCAGGGCCTGGTCCCATTTTTCGGCCTGGAGGTGCTCATGGCTGGTGGTCTTCCAGGTCCTGGCCTTGGGGTTCCCGGTGGACTGCAGTTCCTGCAGCTCCTGGGGTGAAATCCCGGACATGGGCACTGTCTGGACCTCGCTTCGCTTGCGCAGGAGCTGGGGGGTGATGAAGATGAGCAGCTCGTTCATCTGCGAGGTGCGCTCGTCGCCCTTGAAAAGCCGTCCCAGACCAGGAATGCTCTTCAACCAGGGTACGCCGTAGTCGCTGGTCCCGCTGGTCTCCTTGGTCAGGCCGGAAATGACCACGGTCTCCTTGTTGTGCACGATGAGGGTAGTCTTGGTCTCCTTGCGGTTGATCAGGGGATTGCCTTTGACGTCAAAGGTCTGGTCCACCTCGTCCTTTTTGAT
The DNA here is from genome assembly GCF_000620765.1 of Desulfovermiculus halophilus DSM 18834. Classification (NCBI taxonomy): domain Bacteria; kingdom Pseudomonadati; phylum Thermodesulfobacteriota; class Desulfovibrionia; order Desulfovibrionales; family Desulfohalobiaceae; genus Desulfovermiculus; species Desulfovermiculus halophilus. The sequence goes on along the minus strand of NZ_KK211185.1, from coordinate 257,452 downwards.
GCTGATCTCCAGGCGCATCTGGTCCTGGTCGATGATATGGGGGGTTATTTCCAGACGCAGGGTGGCGTCCTTGAACTCCACATTGGTGTCCCCCTCGTCGTCGGTTGTTTCGTAAGGGACTTCCTGGCCCTGCTCCAGAAAGGCCTGCTGGTGGTCCATGGTGGTGATGGACGGGCTGGACAGGATGTGGGCCATCCGTTCCTCTTCCAGGGCCGAGAGCTGGACCTCCAGGATATTGCCCCCGATCTCCCCGACCATGAAGCCGATGCCGGAGCCCCTGCCACCGGGCATCTCGGCCGGAAGGTTCACCCCCAGACCCTGGCCGCTGAGGCCGGGATCGAAAAGCGAGGTGTAGCCGTCCCCGTCTCCTCCCCCGGTGCCCCCGCCGTCCTGGGCCGAGTCGGAAGAACCGCTCTGGACCGGATCGGAGCCGGCATCCCCAAATGTCCCTCCGGGCAGGGCCCAGAGCCTATCCTCCGTCCCAATGCCCGTGGAGTAGGCCCCGCCCCATTGGATGCCCAGGTAGCGGCCGGCCTCCTTGGTCGCTTCCACGATATGGGCCCGGATGTGCACCTGCCGGGGAGGCTGGTCCAGGTAGCGGTAGAGGTTCATGAGCATGTCCATGTCCTCCCGTCCGGCCCGGACGATCAGGGAGTTGGAAAAGGGATCGGCGATCACCGTGCCCTTGGGGGCTATGGACGTGACCCGGGCTTGAGCGGTCTGGGGGTCCTCGGATCTTTGGGCTTGAAGCTCAGGGAGCTCGTTTGTCTCTCCGGACTGATATGCATCCTGTTCAGATAGAGTCTGGGTCCGGGACTCTGTTTCCCCTCCCAGGGCCTGGATCATGGTCTTTTGGATCTGGGCCAGGTCCGCATACTTGACCTTGACCACCTTGGTCACCCGGGCCGAACGGGTGACCTTTTCGGCCTGGATGGCCTTCTCAGCGGCCTGGGCCTGCTTTTCCTTGATTTTGCGCTCCTGCTCCAGGTCCTCCAGGGTGATCACCCGCAGGACGTCTCCTTCCCAGGAGTAGGTGTAGCCGTGGTTTTTCAGGATGGTGGCAAAGGCATCGGCCCAGGGCACGTCCTGGAGGTCGATCTGCACCTTGCCCTGGACCTGGGGGCTGACCACCAGGTTCTGGTCCACCCCCTTGGATAGCAGGCGGAGGACGGCCCGGATGGGGGTGGGGTTCTGCAACTTGAGGGTGACGGGCTGGGTGGGAAGGGAGCGGGATGAGCCCTCTGCCTCCGGGTCTCCCTGGACGGTCATGCTTTCGAAGACCTCTTGGTCCAGATCCTGGACCTGTACATCCTGTTCCGGGGAATAGCCCTGGCTTTCTTCGGCGACTTTCTGCCATTTCTCGAAAAAGGCCTGGTCAGGCTGTTTTGGGGACTGGGAGCATCCGGCCAGGATGAGGGCAGCGCCGAGGCTGCACAGCACGAAAAGAGAGGTTCGCATATATGGTCACCCTTTATTGGTCGGTAATCAGGAGCCGGTTGTCCCGGGTCTGCAGTTTGGGGCGGTTCCCGGTCTTGCGGGCGAATGCGGCCAGGTCCATGAACTCCGGTTCAGCCAGGGAACGGTCCAGGAGCCTGCGCACGGCCCGGACGCCCACGGCTACTGCAGCAGAGGGTGTGTCCGGGGCGGCTGTGAACCGGTTCAGCCCCACCACCCGGCCTTCCCGGTTCAGGACCGGGCCGCCGCTCATTCCGGGCTGAACAGGTCCTTGAAGGCGCATGTGCCAGATGCCCGCGATCTGCTCCCAGGCCATGAAGACGGCCGGGATCTTCTGCACGGACCCCTCGGAGACAAAGCCCAGGGCCTGGACCTGGGCAAAGGGTTCGAGATCCTCCCAGCCCAAAGGAAGGGCGGGGCCCTCAAGTGGGGTGTAGAGCAGGGCCACATCCCGCTTGGGATCAAAGGCCAGCAGGGAGGTGATTCGGACCCGGGTCGTGTCCCGGACCGCAGTGATCGTGGTTGCCCCTTGAATGACGTGGTAGCTGGTGGCCAGGATATTGGGATGAACGTAGAATGCGGTTCCCATCCGCTGGGACGACCCGTCGCGGGCGGTTATCCGGAGCACGGAGCTGTCGGTGGATGCCGCGTGCAGGGGGTGGACAGGGCCTGCTGCCCACAGGCAGACCAGGCAGGCCAGGACCAGGAAGATGCCGGGCAGGGCAGCACCACCGTGAGCTGTGCGCAGTCCGTGTCCAAGGACCCTGGATCTTTGAACGCCTGTATCCGGACCTGTATGCATCACTGCTCCTCTTTTCCGGCCACGGTGGGCGGGGAATGAAAGGTCAAACCACGCTGGGTCTGCAAAGCCAGGGTCTTGCGCTTGCCCTGCGAGGTGGTCAGGACCACCTTGTGGGGGGTAATGTCCCGGACGTGGTACTGGTCCCATCCGGTTCCGTGCAGACGGTCGCCGGAGGCATAGGGTCTTCCGTTGATGATGGCCAGACAGCGCCCGTTGGTCTGCATGTAGCCGCTGTAGCGCAGGCCCGGGTCCGGAGTGTCTCCGGATGGTTGGGGCCTTGCTTGCTTCTGGGGCACAAAGATCTCTTTGGGCCAGGGCTGGGACGCGGCCAGGATGATCCGCTGGTCGCGGGAGCTCAGGGTATACTCCTCAGGATTCACCTCCGGGGGATCCTGCACCTTTTGGACCCGGGCCGCAGCGTCCTGGGCCGAAGATGCGGATTGGGCGCCGGTCCGCGGGCCTGAGGGATCGCGGGGGGCGCGGTCCAGATACAAAAAGAGCAGGGCTCCCACGGCGACCGCAATAGTCAGGGCGATGAATATCTTTTCCCGTTTACTCATATGACAAGGGAACGCTGAGCTTGAGATCCACGCAGATGCCGTCCCGGCAGGTCCTAAGCTCCAGCTGATCTATAGATGCTATATAGGGGGTTTCCAGCAGGTTGCGGACAAAGGTCCGCAGCTCCGAGACCGAGGAGCCTGTGCCCGAAACCCGAACCCCGATGGTGTGGGGCGCCTGCCCGGGATACGGCTTGAGCAGCCGGACATCGATGTCCGTGAGCCCGCTGTCCGCGGCCTTGGTGCTCACCGCGCCGGGTAGCATGTCAGGGGAGCGAGGAAAAGGGGCGGTTTCGGGCAGGGAGAACTGGCTGGTGCTGCCCAGTTCTTCCTGCCAGGCTTGAAGCTCCTTTTCCAGCTTGGTCAGCTTGTCCTTCCGGGCGGCCTGGGACTGCCGCAGGGAGGTCAGTTTGTTTTGCAGCAGGCTCGCGGCATTCTTTCGGTCCCGGATCCGCTGCTCGGTGCTGGATATATCCGCCTCCAGCTCCTCAAGCCGCTGGTCAGCCGGGAGGATGAAGACAAAGAGCAGAACACAAATGGCAATCATTCCCAGGATTGGGACGAAGAAGTTCTGCACAGTCCGGGTGATCCGCGGGGATAGAGACATACATCACACCACTGTAAGCAGCACGTGAAACTCAATGGCCGGTCCCACGGACGGACTGACGTGTTCCTGCCCCAGGCTGTCCCAGACCTGAAACAGCGGAGACGCATTCAAGCGCCGGGTGAGCTGGTCCAAAACCAGATGCCTGGTCCGGCCGGAGGCGGAAAGCATGCCCTTGACCACGATGAGCGTGTCGAAGCTGCCGGACTCCGGAGCCTGTTCTCGCCCGGGCTGGCGGAGGGTGATTCCCGCCCCCGGGTCGGAGTACAGGACCCGATCCGGGGAAGAATCGGAGGTGGATTCCAGGCTCAAGGCAACCCCGGGGCCCGCGTCCTGCAGATAGGCAAAGACCTTTTCAATCCGGGCCTGGTCCGGGAGGCGAGCAAAGATCTCGCTCAGATAGGCCAGGGGCTGGAAACGGTCTGCGTATTCCCGCCAATAGGAGTACTTGGCCTGAACCAGACGCAGAAGCTGGGATCTGCTCCGGGATTTTCCATCCGGCTCCAGGGTGCTGATCTGTTTTTGCAGGGCTGTGATCCGGGTATCAAGCTGCTCAGCCCGTTGCGCGGCTTCCTGGAGCGCCCCTTCCCTGGCGGCGATGTGTACCTGCTGCCAGAGGTGGAAACCGGCCAGAACACCGAGCAGGACGGTAACCGCAGCGATTGCGGCCAGCCGGGTCCGAAGCATGGTCCTGTCCCGGGCCTTTTGGGCAAATGTGCGCAGGAAGTTCAGGGTCTGATCCGGTCTGGACAGGGAAAGGCCCAAGGCAGTGCCCAGGCTCAGTCTCTGGGCCGGGGAGGACGGCTGAGGTGCGGTTTGCCCCAGATTGCCGGCAAACCCGTCCAAAGGCTTGACCTCCAGATCCAGGGTCCTGGCGAACTGGGACTGGACGTCGGGGATCGCGGCCAGTCGGCCGGAGAGGTACAGGCGCTGGACCGGATCAAAGCCCAGATTCCTGGTGTAATAGGAAAGGGTCCGCTCCACCTGGCGGATAAGCCTGTCCACTCCGGGCTCGATCGCCGCTTGCAGGTGGCCTGTTTCCTGGCCGGCGTCAGCCGACTGGGCGGAGCCCTGCTCCTGGGACTGAAGCAGGGTTTGCAGGAGGGTCTCGGGATCCGTCCCCTCGCTGTCCGGGCCTTCTTCCGATGACTCCGGCTCGGGAGCGGGGAGGTCCTCCAGCAGTGTTTTGCTCCCGGTGCGGATCCTGCGCTGCAGATACAGATGCTGGTGTCTGGCGATGACGATCCTGGAGGTGTGGGCGCCGATATGCATCAGGGCGATGTTGGGCACCGCAGGGGAGAGACAGCTGGAGCGGAAGAGGTTGAGGTCGGCCAGGGCGGCGGGAGTGATCCCGGACAGGGGATAGCCGGCCCGGGCAAAGGCCTGCTGCAGGCCGGTCACTTCCTTCTGAGGCACCAGGACCGCCAGGATCTGATACTTGGAGACGTTGCCCTCGGTCACCTGGCCCAGGATCTCGAAGTCCAAAACCGATGCGGCCAGATCGACATCCACCCGGCGCTTGAGATGCCAGTTCAGGGCGGCCGGGATGTCCTTTTTCTTCATCATGGGCAGGGTCAGGAGGTGGACATCCTCCCTGGAGAACTCCCAGCTGGCCCAGAACTCGATGTTCTGCCCGGGGGGCTTGCCGTTTTGGGTCAGGGCTGTGGAGAGAATTTTTTTCAGCTCCCGGGCCCCCTGCTCGGTCTGCGGGTCCGATCCATAGTCGGCCATCTTCCACAAAAAGAGCCTGGACTGCCCTTTGCCGGATGCCGTGCCCGCGATGCAGATGCGGCCGTCCGCAATCTCCACCCCGATACGGGTCATGTTTTTGGCTGGACGCAACCGGCGGCCGACAGCATTTGATGCAGGCTGCAAAGGATCTGAAGATTCCGGCGGTTCCTGCCGGTTCTGTCCCTTGCTGCGGATCAGCTCAAGCAGCCGTTGGGTAGGGATATTCTGAGTTTGGTCCTGGGGCCCGGTCATAAGGAAGCGTCGGTTATGGATACAAAGGATGCACGGTTTACAGCGGAATGCACAATACACAGAAATGGTCCAGGAAGCAATGCAGAGGGAAGAGGCTCAAATCCCTAGATGTTTTGGTAGGGCGTTGCCGAAGTGTCAGAAAAGAGACAGGGGGCGGGGGCATGCCCTGTTCGCAAGTAAATGAATGATAGCCACGGTTCTGTTCAGGGGAGAGTCCTTGTCCCTTCCGTGGTTTTGGATTACCATCCTTAACCTGGAATACACACATTCTATGGCCGCGGCCACAGGAGGGAGAGCAATGCCTGAGATACGTGTCGTTCGCTATGTGCTTATTTTGCTGGTTCTCTGTCTGGGAGTCGGGTGGTCCCTGGCCTCGGTCCGGACCACAGAGGCCAGGCAGTCCACAGGGTATCCAAATGCCCAGCTTTTGTGCACCGGATCCTGGCTTCAGGAGAACATGGAGGACAAAGGTCTGGTCGTGGTCGATGTCCGTGACGACGAGCATTTTGACAATACCCTCATTCCCGGCGCAGTCCGCATGCCCTGGTCCCTGTTTCGACGCACGGATCGGGCTTTGGGGGTTGCCGCCGAGTTCGTGGGTCTGGACCGGGCCCAGGAGATCCTGGGCCAGCACGGGATAACCAGGGCCTCCACAGTGGTGCTCTACGATTCCATCGCCAGGGACGGTGGAGCCACGGCCTCCTATGTGTTCTGGGTCCTTGATCTGCTGGGACATGAACACAAGATGATCCTGGAACAGGGCATCGACGGATGGAAAGAGGCCGGGGGGGAGGTGGTTCAGCAGCCGAATGTCCTGGGCTCCGTCCTGTACCAGGTGCCTGTCCGGGAGGCCCGGCTGGACCTGGAAGTGGACGGGGACTTTGTCCGCTCCCGCTTGAGCGACCGCTACTACCAGGTGGTGGATGTCCGCTCTCCAGGAGAGTACAGCGGAGAGCTGGCCAACACTGATCTGAACGGTCAGCCCCTGAAGCGCGGGCACATCCCCGGGGCGGTGAATATTCCGTACACCCGGAACTGGACTGATAAGGACAGCAAGGAGATAAAATCCTATGCCCGGCTGCAGGAGCTGTATCAGGGGCTGAATCCAGACCGGGCGGTCATTCCCTATTGCCACTCCTCCCGCCGGGCCTCGTTCAGCTATTTCATCTTCCGGCTGATGGGCTTCTCCGACGTCCGGCTCTATTCCCGGTCCTGGAACGAGTGGGGGCAGCCGGATCTTTTCTATCCGGTGGAGACGACCCGGCGGGAGCTGAGGGGAACAGAGCTTCCCCAGGGAAGCAAGGCAGCCGAAGCAGGCCAAGGGGAAAAGGAGCAAAGCCAGGAACAGTCAACCTCGCCTGAAGAGTCCCCGGACAAGGGCGGATATGTCTCCTGCGGAGGGTAGGGCCTATGGACAGGAATAAAACGCAGGCATATTGGCCCTGGTTTCCGGCCGCCTTTGCTTTGGCCGGGATCGTTGTCTTTATCTTCGCCACCTTCGGCCCTCCGGCCTCTTCCAGCGGGTTCGTGGTGGTCCTCAAGGGGATCCTGCAGGAAATCGCCCCGGACTATGCCCAGTCCAAAGCCCATTACAGAATGCTTCCCGGCCCAGGATCCTGGCTCTTGGCCTTTGTCTTGGGCATGGGCCTGGGCGGATTCATCGGAGGACGGACCTGGAAGCGGCCGGTCCGGGATGTGCCCCGGATCTGGGTAAACCGGTTCGGTCCATCCAAGGCCCTGCGCTACAGCGCCTCCTTTATCGGCGGTTTTCTGATCCTGTTCGGGGCCAGGCTGGCCGGGGGATGCACCCTGGGGCTGTTCATTTCCGGCACAACCCAGCTGGCGGTCAGCGGTCTGTATTTTGGAGCGGTCATTTTTGCTGTGGCCATGCTCACGGCCCGGGTGGTGTATGGGAAGAGGACTTAGGTCGGAGGTCAGACGTCAGAGGTCGGAAGACAGAAGACAGAGGACAGAGGACAGAGGTCAGAGATCAGAGGTCAGACGTCAGAGATCAGAAGTCAGACGTCAGAGGACAGAGGTCAGAGATCAGAAGTCAGACGTCAGAGGTCGGAAGACAGAGGACAGAAGACAGAGAACAGAAGACAGAAGACAGAGAACAGAAGACAGAAGACAGAGAACAGAAGACAGAAGACAGAGGGAAGAGATCAGAGGGCAGAGGACCGAGGCTGAGGGCTGAGGCTGAGGGCTGAGGACTGAGGTCAGAGATCGGTGGGCAAAAGAAGCGTGGCGACAAAAATGATCATCTGGATTGCAAAGTGATCAAACAGGAAAGGGGCGAGCTATGGCTGATATTTGGCTGGGGCTGCTGTCAGGGGTGTTCTTCGGCTTTGTCATTCAGCGGGTGGGAGCGACCAATCCGGGAGTCATGGCCCGGGCCCATTTGATGCTGGACGGAAGCATCCCCAGATTCATGCTTTTGGCTGTTGTCCTGTCCGCCATTGGTCTGTGGGGGCTGGAAAGCGCGGGCGTGGGCCGGACGGTCATTCATCCCACCAGCCTGGTGGCCACCGGACTGGGCGGGGCGCTCTTCGGCATCGGCTGGGGGCTGACCGGGTACTGCCCCGGGACCTGCTGGGCAGCGGCCGGAGAAGGGCGCATGGACGCCATCTTTGCCTTCCTGGGCGGCCTGGCCGGCGCCGGGACCTTTGCCCACTGGCATGAAAGCCTGATCCCTGCCCTGTATATGCCCACAAACCAGGGACAGCTGACCCTGGATGGGTGGCTGGGCAGCTCCCCCCTGGCAGTCGGGGTTCTGGCTGTGGGGCTGGGAGCAGGGATATGGATTGTGGGCCGGGTCTGGGGGGACGGGGAGGAGGCTGAAGCGACTGAACAATGACCATGAAAAATGAGATGAGTCGGCATAAGGAGCGGCACCATGTTCTTTCGACAGCTGACGATATTCTGTTTGACGGCTTGCATCTGGATGATGCTCGGGCCTCAGGGTGCGGTCTTGGCCGAGTCCCCGGGGGAAATTCCCAGAGGAGCCATGCAGCGACTGATTGTGGAGCACCAGGGCCGGGTGTACGAGTTCGGGCCTTTTGTCGGCTATTATTTTTGGCCCCAGGACTGCACTGATCTGAGCAGACTTAACTTCGCCTGCCGCAACGAAAGGCAGTTCTATACCCGGGATCTGCCGGAGGACACACTGTTATTTACCGGCCAGGCCAGATTTGCCTGCCTGCCGGGGGATGCTCCTTATGTCCCGAAACAAGGGCGCAGGATGCGGCCGGTTTTCCCCGGGGACATCCCCGCGTCCTGGCTGGCCACGCGGCCGGAGCCCAGGGATGAGTTCGTGCACTTCCACTCCGCCTACAATGCTCAGGGGCCTGCGGCCTGTGGGTTTTGGCTCCGGCATACGGCCAAGGAATCCTTTACCTACGACATGGGCGGACGGGTTGGTTCGGACAGCGTCCTGTACCACCAGGTCCAACCCGGGGTGAACAAGGATTTTCCTTTGCTTGTGGAGTTTGACCGGGGACCGGAGGATAGATGAGGTTCTTCGACGCAGCCTATGGATTTTTTGAGTTTGCCATCTCTTCTGTGTGCCCACTTTCGGCCCGGTATTTTCTAAGTCCCGCCAAAGGGGGATCCCTGCCCCCTCCCGGCTCCTCACGTGCAGGTCACTACTTTCTGTTTGAGTGAGCGTATCATACACGTGAGTGCCGGGTTTCCCCCTTTTGGCGGGACCAAGAAAATGTGCGGGCCTGCCG
>NZ_KK211185.1:63300-248310 GCF_000620765.1 Desulfovermiculus halophilus DSM 18834 | reverse complement strand
TGCCATCTCTTCTGTGTGCCCACTTTCGGCCCGGTATTTTCTAAGCCCCGCCAAAGGGGGATCCCTGCCCCCTCCCGGCTACTCACGTGCAGTTCTCTACTTTCTGTTTGAGTGAGCGTATCATACACGTGAGTGCCGGGTTTCCCCCTTTTGGCGGGACCAAGAAAATGTGCGGGCCTGCCGTTCACGGCACACAGAAGAGACGGCAAACTCTGATAGATGCAGTTCCACTTATCCTTCCACGCGCTGCGTGGAAACCGCTTTGGATGCTCTGGTGTCCATAAAAGACCGCGGGAGAGGTCGAAAAAGCTCCCACGCAGAGCGAGGGAGCCATAATATTCATGACAAATTTTTCAGTTTTGGCGCGCCAAAACTGAAAAATTTCTACAGCTCCGAAGGCAGGGCCTTGAGCTGGGCATAGGTAAACACCGGTCCATCGACGCAGACATAATGGGTGCCGATATTGCAGCGGCCGCATAGACCAACCCCGCACTTCATCCGCTTTTCCAGGGTGGTGATGATCTGTTCGTCCTCAAAGCCCAGATCCTTGAGCCCCTTGAGCACAAACTTGATCATGATTGGCGGCCCGCAGGTGATGGCCACTTTGTTCTTTGGGCTCGGCGCCTCTTCGGTCAGCACAGCGGGGACAAACCCCACCCGACCGTCCCAGTCGGGGAACTCCCGGTCCACGGTGAGCACCAGGTTCGCCCCCTGGGACTGCCACTGATCAAACTCGTATGTATAGCACAGATCCTGCGGCGACCTGGCCCCATAGATCACAGTGATGTCCCCGAACTCGTCCCGTTTGTCGAGCATGGTCAGCATCAGGGTCCGCAAAGGAGCCATCCCGATTCCGCCTCCGACAATAAGGATGTCCTTGCCCTTCATGGACTCGATGGGGAAGGAATTGCCCAGGGGAGCCCGGACTCCGATCTGGTCCCCCTCCTGCAGGGAATGCAGACGGGTGGTCACCTCACCCACCTGCATGGCGCTGAACTGCAAATGTTCCGTCCTGGTCGGGGGGGAGTTGATGACAAAGGTGGACTCGCCCACTCCAAAAACCGAGAGCTGGCCCACTTGACCGGGTTTGAATGAAAACTCCTCCATCCGCGACTGGTCGTTAAGAACCACCCGGAATGTCTTAATATTCGGGGTCTCCTGAATAATCTCCTTGATGGTCGCTATATCAGGCAGATACGGATTGTTCATCAGCTGTCTCCTTGGCGCGCAGGATGATTTCCCGGATATCCACTGCCATTGGGCAATGCTTGATGCACCGTCCGCAGCCGCAACAGGCGAACACTCCCCCGTGCAGCTCCGGATAGTAACTGAACTTGTGCCCCACTCTGTTCCGAAGACGGTGAGCTTTGGTCATCCGCGGATTGTGCCCGCTGCCTTCCAGGGTAAAGAGATAGGACATGCAGTTGTCCCAGGTCCGTATCCGCTTGCCGGACAATCCATAGGATTCGTCGGTGATGTTGAAGCAATAGCAGGTGGGGCACAAGTAGGTACAGGCCCCGCAGCTGATGCATTTGGCCGATACATCGTTCCAGAAATCCAGGTTGTCGAAGATCTGCAGCAGGCTGGCCGGAACGCCGGAAAGATCCGGCGCTTCCCCCAGCTCCTCCATGACCCGGTCCTGAACAGCCTGGGCCTCTTTTTCCTGGTCAGAAGATGCCTTCTGCCCCCCGGCCTGCTCCAAAAGCTGTTCACCCTTCTCGGTTACCGCGTGGGCCACGTAACCGTCCTGCACCGGGTGGAGCACCACGTCCGATCCTTCGCTGTCCGCCGGATGGCTGCCCACCCAATGGCAGAAGCAGGTATGCTCCGCTGTGTCGCAGGCAATGGTGATAAATGCTGTATTGTCCCGCCTGGCCTTATAGTAGGGATCCGTGATTGCATCGGTGGCAAAAACCCGGTCGTAAATCACAAATCCTCGTGTGCCGCAGGGTCGGGCCCCAAAAACCACCACCTTGTCCTCAGGCAGGTCTTCCTTGAGGTCAACAGACTGGGTCTCCGGGTGCTCCGGATCCTTGTAATACCGATACCGCAACAGGGTCTCGGTCTGGGGAAACACCGCTTCCTTGGGCGGAGCAGTGGCCTGGGCCTTAAGGATTATTTCCCTTTCGGAATCGTAGGCCTCGAACTTCACTGTTCCGTCCACATCGGTCGGAACCAGCACCCGTGCGGCGTCGCGCAATGTGTCCAGCCAGGTGGGGATATCGTCATGGGTCAAAAAGGTCTTTGCCGCCATTACCATCCTCTCTCGTTGATATTGGCCTCTTCAACCTTGAAGGTCAGCAGCGGAGGGACTGCTTCCGGATCCACACCTGCTTCATAGTCAAAGAGGTCCTTGATCTCCCGGTTCAGCTTCTGACGCAGGCTCAAGATGGGAATGTCCATGGGGCAGGCCCGCTCGCATTCCCCGCATTCCGTACACCTTCCGGCCAGATGCATGACATGGATGAGCTGGAACATCCATTTTTGCTGCACATCCGTCTCCTGGCTCAGCCAATGCGGATCCCGGGTATCCGCGATGCAGTGATCGCGGCAGACGCACATGGGGCATGCGTTCCGGCAGGCATAGCAGCGGATGCAGCGATCCATGTGGTATTGCCAGTAGTCGAACCGCTGCTCAAGGGACATGGCCTCCAAGGCCTCCAGGGCCGGAGACTCACCCTGCCCGCAGGGACCGGCCTTTTCTTCCTGACCAAATACATGATCGGCAATAACCGGCATTGCGTAGGGATTGGTCCGGCACTTGGGCAAAAGCACATCCGCAAGTGCCAGGGACGATGACCCTTGTTTTGTGCTTATCCGGATGTGTCCGCCGTCGAAGGTCACCTCGGTAATCCGGCCCGGAGAGTCAATCTCCTTGCGCACCTTGGACACATCCACCGCTCCGGAGCAGGGCAGTCCGAAAATGACCAGATTTTCCCGGGTGATCAGGTTTTCCTGAAGCAGCTCGACAATCGTCCGGCTGTCGCATCCCTTAACCAGGATTCCGACTTTTTTGTCCTTCATGCCAGGCAAGAACGTGGCCAGATTCTGGGCACAGAGAGGATTGTAGATCAGCTGATCCACATCCTGTTCGGTGCGCATGAAATGCGGCGTGGCCTGAAGAGGATCAAACCCCTGCTTCCATCCGATGACCCAATCCAGGTTTGGAAGCTCATCCTTTATCTTCGTCTTCAGCTCTTCGAGCATGCTCAATATGCCTCCTCAAATATGGCTCTTCGACACCGGATGGCTCTGCCTCCAGCATCCTATCCCCGCCGGCCCGAATACTTTTACCCGGCCTCTGCCATCCTGGCCGCGGTCTCGGGGCTAAGGCCCACTTTTGGGGCTGGACCGAGTTCATGGATTTGATCCGTGAACTTGGTGACCACTGTCTGCCAGCGTTGGCCCTCCGAGGCCGAAACCCAGGTGTATTCAAACCTGCGCTGATCAAATCCCAGAAGCGGCAAAAGCCTTTTGGCCAGCTCCAGCCTCCGCCGGGCGTAGAAATTGCCTTCGGAATAATGGCAGTCCCTGGGGTGACACCCGGAAACCAGGACCCCGTCCGCACCGGTGAAAAGGGATTTAAACATGAACAGGGGATCCATTCGTCCGGTACACGGCAAGCGGACAATCCGCAAATCCGTCGGCTGGCTGAGACGGGCTACGCCTGCAGTGTCCGCCCCGCCGTAAGAGCACCAGTTGCACAAGAATCCTATGATTCGAAGCTCTCTTCCATCATGGGCTGACATAGCGCGTTGACCTCCGCAAGGATCTGATTGTCTGTAAAGTGCTGCAGTTGAATAGCTTTTTGGGGACAGGTCACAGAACACAGCCCGCAGCCCTGACAGATGGTCTCGATAACCTCGGCTTTGGGATTTCCGCCTCTGTCCTGTATCTCTTGAATGGCCCCGAATGGACAGGTGGAAATGCATTTGCCGCAGCCCACGCACCGGGCCTGATTCACCTGAGCCACTTGAGGATCCGATTCAAGCTGATCCCTGGAAAACAGGGCCAGGATCTTGGAGGCGGCGGCCGACCCCTGGCCGACAGAGGAAGGGATGTCCTTGGGCCCCTGGCAGCACCCGGCCAGATATATGCCGGCGGTATTGGTCTCAACCGGCTTGAGCTTGGGATGACTCTCCATGTAGAAGCCGTAGGCGTCATAGGAGATGCGCAAGGTCTCGGCCAGCTCCCCGGCCCCAGACGAGCATTCCGCACCCACTGCCAGGACCACCAGGTCGGCTTCGACCTCCACCTGGGTGCCCATCAGGGTGTCCACGCCCCGAACGATCAGGGAGTCTCCGTGGGGATAGATCTGGGAAACCCGGCCCCGGATATACCTGGCTCCGTATTCTTCCATGGCCCGGCGGGTGAATTCGTCGTATTGCTTGCCCGGGGCCCTGATGTCCATGTAAAAGACATACGACTGCGAGTCCGGCAGGTGGTCTTTGGTCAATATGGTCTGCTTGGCGGTGTACATGCAGCAAAAGCCGGAACAATAGGGCCGGTCCACAGATTTGTCCCTGGAACCCACGCACTGGACAAAGACCACGTTCTGAGGCTCCTTGCCGTCCGAAGGCCTCTTGATGTGTCCGCTCGTGGGGCCGGATGCGTTGAGCAGGCGCTCATACTGCATGGAGGTGATGACGTCCTTGTAGCGGCCGCCGCCGTACTCCGTGTACTTGGAGTGATCAAACAGGTCATAGCCGGTGGCCACGACAATGGCCCCCACCTTTTCGCTGACCACCTCGTCCTGCATGTCGTAGTTTATGGCCTTCGTGGGGCAGACCTTCTCACACACCCCGCACTTGCCCTTGATGAACTGCCGGCAGTAGTCGGGATTGATGGCCGCCCGCTTGGGGATGGCCTGAGGAAAGGGGATGTTGATGGCCGTGGTCGGCGCGATGCCCTCATTGAAGGCGTCATATGATTTCTTGCTCGGGCATTTTTCCATGCACAACCCGCAGCCAGTGCACTTGTCCCAGTCCACATAGGTTGCCTTTTTACGCACCGAGACCTCGAAGTTCCCCACATATCCGCCAACTTCCTCCACCTCTGAGTAGGCGTACAGGGTGATGTTCGGATGCATGGACACATCGACCATCTTCGGCCCCAGGATGCAGGAGGAACAGTCCACCGTGGGAAACGTCTTGTCCAGCTTGGCCATCTTGCCGCCGATGCTGGTGGTCTTTTCCACCAGAATCACTTCCAGCCCGCCTTCGGCGCAATCCAGGGCGGCCTGGATCCCGGCCACTCCACCGCCGATAACCATGACCCGCTTATTGATATCAAAGGTCTTGGGAAACAGGGCCCGGTCCTGGCGGAGCTTTTCCACAGCCATGTGCACCAGATCCGCTGCCTTGGCTGTATTCGCCTCTTGGTCCTTGCTGACCCAGGAGACATGCTCCCGGATATTGGCCATTTCGAACTTGTAGCGGTTCAGACCGCCCCGTTCCACGGCCCGCCGAAAGGTGGGCTCATGCATCCGGGGGGTGCAGGAAGCGACCACCACGCCGTCCAGATTGTAGTCCTGAATGGCCTGCACGATACCCTCCTGCCCCGGCTCGGAACAGGCGTACAAGGTATCCGTGGAATACACCACATCCGGGAAGGACTTGGCTCGCTCCGCCACCTGAGCCACATCCACCGTACCGGCGATATTGCTTCCGCAATGACATATAAATACGCCGAGTCGCATCGAGTCCTACTCCTCATGTTGAGATCTCAGCCCACGCTCCGGGCTGATCCGTACCTCGGTTTCCGGCCCCAGCCTTAGACAGCTGCGGCTTCCGGCTCCTGAATCTTGTGTAGAACCTTCCATGGCTTGACCACCAGCTTTTTGAGCAAAAGATGGTCAGGATCCAGGCCCAGGGCCACCCCCGCAAGCTGGGTGTAATAAAAAACCGGCAGATTGAATGTTTCCTTTAAGTGGGCATTGATCTGGGATTGGCGCAGATCAAGATTCATCTGGCACAACGGACAGGCAGTGACCACAGCATCCGCTCCCATGTCCCGGGCCAGGCCGAGCAGCTTTCCGGACAAATGCACCACGACATCTTTTCTGGCCACTCCAAACGAACCGCCGCAACACTCGACCTTCAGAGGGAAATCCAGGACGTCTGCGCCCAGGGCCTGTAAGATCCGGTCCATGGACACAGGGTTTTCCGGATCGTCAAAATCCATGACCTCCGGAGGACGATTCATCAGGCATCCGTAATAAGGGGCGACCTTTATGCCTTTTAAGGGCTTGCGCACCCTCTCCGCGATCTTGTCCATCCCCACATCCTGGACCAGGGCCTGGAGCACGGACTTGGTGGTCAGCGAGTTGGCGCATGGATGATCCAAGAGGGCGTTCACTTCTTTTTTGAAATCATCTTTCTCCATCCGATGCCCGGCAACCTTCAAGTTTGTCAGGCAGCTCGGACATGGAGTGAGCACGGACTGCACCCCCATGGACTCGGCCAGGGCCAGATTGCGGGCCGACAATGCGGCGGACAGGACGTGATCGACGGTATGGGCCGGAGTTGATCCGCAACAGCTCCAATCGGGAATATCCTTGAGGGTCATGCCCAGGGCCGAGCAAACAGCCCGGGTTGATCGCTCATAATCCAAGGAGGTGCTCAAGCCCGAACACCCGGGGTAATATGCATAGGTCAACTCTGAGCTCATTTTCTTTCATCTCCCAGAAATCGGTTGATGATCTTGGACACCTGCTCTTTGCCCTGAATATTATGGGCCCGGGTGGCCATTTTGCCTCTGGCCAGGACCTTGGGTCCGAGTTCGACATCAGTCCAGAAGCGGCCGGTCCGGGCGACAAAACGCATGACGGTCCCGAGCTCAAAGACCCGTCCATGCTTCTGCACAGAATGCAGGAAGCTGTCATTGAACTGCTTGACCCGCTTTTCGGTCACATACCCTTCCCGCCTGGCCATATGCCGCAGGACATCCATGATTCTGGCTACATCAATATTGTTCGGGCAGCGAGTAGTGCAGGATTCACAGGTTGCGCACAGCCAGATGGAATGAGAGCCGAGTATCGTCTCCTTCTGTCCGGCTTGAAGAAGGCGCATTATCCGATGCACCGGGATGTCATAGACAAAGTTGTTCGGGCATCCGGCAGTACAGTTTCCGCACTGATAGCACAAGTACGGGTCCTGCTCGCTCTCCCGGGCGACCTGATCTATAAACCCGGAATTTATGCTGGAATCCAGGCGTATACATTCCATACTCACCACACTTTGCTAAATATTTTCACTAGAATGCCTGTCATCTCAATGTGTAAGAGTAGATGAGCAATACTGTCCTGCGAATCACTTGTCAAGTGGGCGTGTGTGTTTGTGCGCTCCCTTGTAAGGGTCAAGCGTTAACACATGTTGTAAACCCTTTATAAACATCGAGGTTTTATTTCCTTCCCGCCTGGGATGGATTCCTGCATCCCGGGCTATTTCTACGGCACATCTTTTGCTTGTGGCAGATTTCAACATCAAATATCCAGGCTGCGGGACTTGTCCCGGAGGAAAAGAATTGACCGCAGACCGGTCCTGGCATACGCTTATGGTAGCCCTTGTGGAGCATGGATTGAATAGGAAATCGGGCTCTTCGACACAGAAAGTGGAATTGCATACATAAGAGATGGCAAACTCCAAAAAACCACAGGCTACGTCGAAGAACCGGAAATCGTCTAGGAGGGGGAATGCGCATTGTGACTCAAACCATGGAGCATGCACGGTTATGGATCCTGTTGCTGGGGATTTGCTGTGCAGCATGGATCATCCTTTCCGGAAGTGCCCCCGGGTGGGCGGCTGTCCAGTCCGAATCCGACCCGGACTACGGAGCGGCTGAAGCCAGAAAAGCGTCCAAGCAGGCTGAACACTGGATTACAGCCGAGCATTCCACGTTCGAGGTCCTGCAGCAGGACTTCGCCTCCGGGCCGGAGGTTACAAAAGCCTGCCTTTCCTGCCACAACGAAGCCGGTGAACAGGTTCAGAACACAATCCATTGGACCTGGATCTGTCCAGCCGATCCGAATGAAATAATGGGCAAAAACGGCCTGACCATGAACAATTTCTGAATGTTCATCCAGAGCAACGAGGCTCGTTGCACTTCCTGTCACGCCGGCTACGGCTGGAAGGACAAGTCCTTTGATTTTTCGTCTGAGCAGAACATAGATTGTCTTGTCTGCCACGAACAAACCGGGACATATGAAAAGTTCCCCACAGGCGCCGGTCACCCGGTTGATGAACCCCGAGAATTCGGAGGAAAGATGTATTATCCCCCGGACTGGAATGCTGCCGCCCAATCCGTCAGCCTGCCGGACCGGGAAAACTGCGGGGCCTGCCACTTCTACGGGGGCGGAGGGGACGGAGTGAAGCATGGGGATCTGGATTCTTCACTTCTCAATCCCAGCCGGGAGCTGGACGTGCACATGTCTCCTGAAGGCGGAGACTTCCAGTGCGTTCGCTGCCACACCACCGTCGGCCACCGCATCGCGGGCCGCTGCTACAAGATTCCGGCCTTTGAAGAGCGCACCAGCCTGATCGAAGACGACCAGGTCCACCGTATCTCATGCGTTTCCTGCCATACCACAACCCCACATAAGAGCGGGCACAAAGCCAACGACCACACTGACCGGGTGGCCTGTCAGACCTGCCATATCCCCTCTTTTGCCCGCGAGAACCCGACCAAGATGTGGTGGGACTGGTCCACTGCCGGACGGCTGAACGAGAAGGGCAAGCCGGTTGTGGAGAAGGGCCCCTATGGAAAAGCAGTATATCACGGGAAAAAAGGATCCTTCCGCTGGGCCAAGGATGTCCCTCCGGACTATGCCTGGTTCAATGGGCGGATGGAATACCATTTGATCACAGATACAATAGACCCCGACCAGGAACCGCTGGAGATCAACCATCCTTTAGGCGGGAAGGACGATCCCAGGTCTCTGATCTATCCTTTTAAGATCCACAGGGGTAAACAGCCGTACGACACCGAGCTGAACACCCTGGTCAATGTGCACCTGTTTGGATCCAAGGAATCCGACGCATATTGGAAAAACTTCCATTGGCCTTCAGCGATCCAGGCCGGGATGGACTACATGGACCTGGAGTTCAGCGGGGAATACGATTTCATCGAAACCAAATACTATTTTCCGATCACCCACATGGTGGCCCCACAGGAAGACTCCCTCAGCTGCGGGTCCTGCCATGCCCCAAACGGGAGAATGAGCGCACTGGGCGGGTTCTACATGCCCGGCCGGGACGCAAGCGGGCTGCTGGACATCGTTGGCTGGCTGGTTGTTGCTGGTTCTGTCCTTGGGGTGGGGATTCATGCCCTGGTCCGGATAATCAGCGCCCGCATGCGCACTTAGGCTTTGCAACTGGAACGTCCATACTTATTCAGCGCACGATGCGTGCCCACTTCTGCTCAGGAGGATCCGATGCAGACAGGCCAGACCATATATCTGTATACCCGCTTTGAACGCTTTTGGCATTGGGCCCAGGCCCTGTTGATCATCGCCTTGCTGCTAACCGGGTTTGAAATCCATTCCGTATACACCCTGATGGGCTTTGAATCCGCGTACACTGTGCACAATATGTGCGCCTGGGCATGGCTGGTTCTGTATATCTTCATCATCTTTTGGATGCTGACCACATCAGAATGGAAGCAATATATCCCGACCTTCAAAAAGCTGTTTCAGGTCGTCTGGTACTACGCGGTAGGCATCTTCCAGGGCAAGCCGCATCCGGTGCCCAAGACCAAGGGAGCCAAGCACAATCCTTTGCAGCGGTTGACCTACCTGGGCATCGTCACTGTCCTGGTCCCTTTTCAGATCATTACCGGCTTTTTGTACTATTACTACAATCTCTGGCCGGATCTCGGGCTGAGCTGGCGGCTGTCCACGGTCGCCTACCTGCACACGGCAGGTGGATTCGCCTTCCTGGCCTTCCTCATCGTGCATACCTATATGACCACCACCGGGCACACGGCTTTCGCCCACATCAAGGCCATGTTCACCGGCGAGGAGGAGGTCACGGAGGTGGATACAGTGCAGGACTGGGAAGTCAAGCAGCACTGATGGGCACACCCCAGAACTCCCTGGCATTTGCCAAAAAGACCTTGTGCCAGGCCCGGTTGCTTTCGGGAAGCCCCTGTCGGACTCCATCCAGAAAGGGCTGGGACAGGTCTTTGGCCCCATCGCTGTTCACAATCAGCCGGTCTTCAATCCGCGGCTCGCGGTCAAGCATGGCTTGGACCTCATCTATCCCGGACTTGCCCGGCTGCAGAGTCATGCCCAGCATATATCCCGCATCCCGGGCCAGGGGCAGAGTCGAGGCGTCCAGATGGTCCAGGAGAAAAGCGTCCTTGAGCGCCGGATAGGAACTCAGAGTGCGGATTATGAGCCTGGTTATGTCCAGCTTGTTCTGCCTGGGGGTATGGAGCCCGATCTTTTTCCCCTGCGGAAGATGGCGGCATGCAAGATCCAGCTGCCGATTCAGAACGGCTCCTTCCAGTGCACAGCCTGTTTCCAGGCCGAGCTCTCCAAGCCCCCGGCATCCGGGCTGATTGAGATGCCGGACCATGGCTTGTTCCAACTCCGCGGGCAGGGCCGTGTCCGCGCTCAGATCCTTTGGGATGCACCGGGGATGAATCCCCACCAGATAGGCGCAGGGCAGGCCGCGCCCGGTAAGGTCCGCACATACACCGGCCAGATGATCCCAATAGCCCGGATAATCCCGCCAGGTATCGATTGCGTGGGCATAGGACCAGGAGATGCCCCCCAGCCCCAGCCTTTGATATGCCGGCACAAAGCCCGGCACTTGGGACATGAGAATGTCTGCGTGGAAATGGGCGTCGAGAGCTTTAAGCCCTGTGCTGAACATCGTCATCCTCTTCAGTCTCACGGTTTGCGCCTTGCGAGGCCAGGGTCCAGGAGATCCACAGGCCCATGACAGCCAGGAACCCGGCCCCGAGATAGAACACGGCCGACAGGCTAAAGTACTCGGCTATCCAGCCCATTGTCAAAGAACTCAGAAAATTGGCTGACGTGATGGTAAAAAAGCGGACCCCCATGGCCAGCCCGGATCCGCTGACATCGGAGATCATGACCATGGACAGGGGCTGGGAAAGACCGAAGCCGAGCCCGAAGAGGGCCAGGAAAAAGGACAGAGAAACGGACGAATCAAGAAGGGGCAGGGTTCCCGCGCCAACGATAATGCAGGACAAGGTTCCAATCAGCACATTCAGCCTGCTGGTCCTGCCCAGGATCCGGCCTACCCCAACCCGGATCACGGTCATGGCCAGGGCGAAACAGGAAAGCAGCACCCCTATCTGACCTTCGGAGATGCCTTTCTGCTGAAGCAGAAGAGGGAGGAAGGATCCCCTGAGGCTCACGACCACGATCACGCTGAAGGTGAAAAACAACGTGCATACCAGATGCGTGTTCCGCAGCAGGGCCATTATCTGCCGTCCACCGCCACTGCTTCTCCGGGTCTGTCCCCGGAATATATCCGGTCCCAGGCAGGCCACAGAGACTGCACCCACCATGGAAAGCCCCAGGGCAGCCCAGAAAGCTCCGCTATAGCCGGCCCAGGAAAAGACAACACCTCCCAGGGCCGGTCCCAGGGTCTGGCCTACGGCCGAAACCAGGGTGATGATCCCGAACCGCCTTTCCCGAAAGCGGTTTTCCCGGAGGGAGCCGATATGGGTCTGGGTGGCCACCACCAGGAGCAAGAAGCCCAGTCCGCCGATAACCTGGGCCAGCATCACGATCCACAGGGAGGTTGCAACCAAAAGCAGGACGGCATAGAGCACATTGCACACCGCACCGGCGGCCAGCATGGTTTGCAAGCCGAACCGTTCCATCAGGCTGCCCAGGGGGATGGCCAGGACCATGGCCAGGATGTGGAAGCAGGCCACAACCACACCGACCATGGACTCCCCGGCCCCAAGGGACTGGACGTACAAAGGGATCAGGGGAAAGATCATCCCGTGTCGCAGAAAATGAATGCCGAAACCGAGAATGAGAAAAAACATACCTCGCACCTGAAAACAGTACTGCCGAGCTTTCCATATGCCCTCGATTTGCCATTTTAATCATTCTGATTATTATTGGGGGCAGGAGAATCGGCTTTGCATCAGCCGGGATCGGGCACAGGGTAATGACAGGTGAGCCTGCTCCCGGCCGGATCAGACTCATCTGATGGAGAGTGAGCATAATTCGCACCAGGTCGGCACCAAACCGGTGCCCCTGGTTGGATGCTGCTTGGAGCCTGAGGACAGGTTTATGCCCGAAAGACAAGCCGTTGCTGTCAGCGACCGGATGACCTACTTTTTTGATTCTGGAGTCAGGTTCACCTGCCGTCAGTGCGGACAATGCTGTACAGGCGACTCGGGAACGGTATATGTTTCCGGTCCGGAAATCAAAGCTATCGCCGAGTTTCTGCACTGTTCCGTCCAAGAACTCTGCGCACGGGCCCTGTATCCCTTCAAAGACAGCTACAGCATACAAGAGGATTCGGACGGCTCGTGCCTGTTCTACCGCGGGGGGTGTTCCATTTATCCGGTCCGCCCGGCCCAATGCCGCAGCTATCCTTTCTGGACCAAGGCAATGCGCAGCGCCTATGCTTGGAAACAGACGGCGCGGGAATGCCCGGGAATCGGCTGCGGCCGGCTGTATAGCCGGGATGAGATCCTGGACGTTCTGGAATGGTCCCCGGTGTAGACCCTGCGGCTCCGGGACAGATTCCGCAGGGTGATGCCCCTCGGCTCAAAGTTCGTGAACCTTGTACGCATCGCTGAATACACAACACGAAGGAGGTGATCCTCCATGCCGGAGACATTGACCCAGGAACAGGGACAGACTCTGCTGGATCTGGCCCGGACCACATTGATTCAAGAACTTGACGGTGATCAGGACCGCTTGCCGGCCAAGTTGGATCAACGCTTGCGGGATCCGGTCTTTGATCAGAATTTGGGGACATTTGTCACCCTTCACCTGCACGGCAATCTGCGGGGCTGCATCGGCAGTCTGGTCGGATCCGAGCCACTGCGGGACAATATCCGCAGCAATGCTCGCAACGCCGCCTTTCGGGATCCCCGCTTCCCTCCGCTGACCAAAGGGGAGCTTACGGATGTGGATATTGAAATCAGCGTACTGACCACCCCGCAGCCTCTGGACTATGCATCGACAGACGATCTGGTCCGCAAGCTGCGGCCGGGAAAGGACGGAGTCATCCTGCAGAAAGGCACGGCCCAGTCCACTTTTCTGCCCCAGGTCTGGGAACAGCTCCCAGAGCCTGATGCCTTCTTGAGCAATTTGTGTCTCAAGGCAGGCTTACCATCAACTGCCTGGAAAGACGGGGATCTGCAGATTTTTACCTACCAAGTTCAATCCTTTGCGGAAAAAGGACAGTAGCAATGGCCCGAATTCTTTCCCTGTTGCCCATCCTGGCGGTCATCTGCTGGGCCCCCGGGCTTTATGCAGCGCAAATCAACGCCTTTGTCAGCATCCCGCCTCTTGCCTACTTTGTCCAGGCCATTGGGGGATCGAGGGTGGATGTCAATGTCATGGTGCACCCCGGGTCCAATCCGGCCGTGTATGAGCCCAAGCCCAGTCAGCTCTCCCAGCTCACCGAGTCTCAAATCTATTTTGCAGCCGGAGTCCCCTTTGAGCGGGCATGGCTGGAGCGCATTCGCTCGGCGAATCCCGACCTGCACATAGAGCACACGGATAAAGCTATCCCCAAGAAGAACCTGCCCTCCACATACAGCTTTACCTCCACCCAGCAGGAGGTGGCCGGAGGAGATCATAAGGGCGGCAAAGACCCCCATGTCTGGCTTTCCCCCCAGCTTGCCCGGAAGATAGCTGAAAATGTCTGCCGCGGTTTGGCCCGGGTCGATCCCCAGAACACACCGACGTATACAGCGCATCTCTCTGAACTTTTGCAGGATATTGACGCCCTGCACCAGGATCTGCAATCCACGCTGGCTCCTGTGTCCGGACGGTCTTTCCTGGTCTTTCACCCGGCCTGGGGCTATTTCGCCAGAACGTACAATCTGCACCAGGTCGCCGTGGAGCTGGAAGGCAAGACCCCCAAACCCTCCCAGCTGGCAAAGCTCATAACCTTTGCCCGCAGAAAAAACATTCAGGCCATATTTGTTCAGCCCCAATTCTCGGCCAAGAGCGCTCGAACCATTGCCCGGGAGATTGGTGCCGAGGTCATTGTCGCCGACCCTCTGGCTCGGGACTGGGCTGCCAATCTACGGGAACAGGCCCGGACTCTGCGCCGGGTCTTAGACAAGTGAGCTGTGTAATGCAGAAAGCCTCCATGACGCCCAGCAGCCCCCCAGTCATCGACATCCGCGATGTCTCCTTCGCCTACCACCGCTCCCTGGTCTTGGAAAACGTCAATCTCCAGATCCAGGAGCGGGACTTTGTGGCTGTCATCGGCCCCAACGGCGGGGGAAAGACAACCCTGGTCAAGCTCATTCTCGGCCTGCTCACACCCAGCCAGGGCAGCATCCATATCTTTGGACGCCCCCCGAAAGAAGCTGCCCCGGACATCGGCTATGTGCCCCAGGACTCGGAGATCAATCCCAGCGTGCCCATGCGGGCGGAACAAGCCGTCCTCATGGGATGCATGCGGGGATGCGGCGGATGGCGCCGATTCTCCAATGCGGACCGGGAACGGGCACGGGAGGCCATGCGTCAGACCGGGGCAGACGGCCTGGCCCACAAACAGATCAGCGATCTCTCCGGGGGGCAGCGGCAACGGATCATGCTGGCCAGGGCCTTGGTCACCCAGCCCAGACTCCTCCTCCTGGACGAACCTGTTGCCAACGTGGATACTCAAGGTCAAAGCCAGTTTTTCGATTTCCTCCAAGAATTGAACACCAGGGTGACCATTCTGGTCGTCAGTCACGACCTGATGGTCCTTTCCAGCCATATCAAGTCCGTGGTCTGTGTGAGCAAAGATGTTCACTTTCACGACCGCCCGGAAATCACCTCAGAGATGCTCTCCGCCGCATACCACTGCCCGGTGGAACTCATAACCCACGGTCCGGTCCCGCACCGGGTCCTGGCCTCCCACGAGTCGGATTCCAATGCTTGATCTTTTGCATATGCACTTCATGCACAACGCCATTTTAGCCGCATGCCTGGCTGGAATCGTGTGTGCAATCATCGGCACCTTCGTGGTTATAAACCGCATAGTTTTCATTTCCGGCGGCATCGCGCACACTGCCTACGGCGGGGTCGGACTGGCCGTCTACTTCGGCTTCGCTCCCCTGCTGGGGATCACCCTGGTTTCCGTGCTTGCCTCCATGGTCATGGCCTGGGTCAGTCTGAAGGCCAGATACAGAGCGGACACAATGATCGGCGTCCTCTGGGCCCTGGGAATGGCCCTGGGCGTGATCCTTCTGGACCTGACCCCTGGCTATCACGTGGATCTGATGAGCTATCTTTTCGGCAGCATCATGGCCGTTCAGAACAGCGATATCTGGCTCATGTCCGGCCTGACGGTACTTATTCTGAGTTCGGTCGGCTATCTGTACCATGACTTTCTGGCCCTGTCCTTTGATCCGGAGTTCGCCAGAGTCCGCGGCATCCCGGTTGCCTTCCTTCACCTTTTGCTCATGCTCTTGATCGGTTTCTCCGTGGTTATCGTCATCCAGGTCGTGGGCCTGATTCTGGTCATCGCCCTGATGAGCATATCACCGTTCATCGCCGAACGGTTCAGCCCCTCTCCCCTGCGCATGATGGGTATTTCCTTGATCTTAAATCTCATCTTCGCCGGCCTGGGACTCGCTCTATCCGTTGCTCTGGACGTATCAGCAGGCCCGAGCATCATCCTCGTCGCCTCCCTGGCCTTTTTCAGCGTGCATCTTCTGGCTCCACGCTGAAAACATGAAAAAAAGCCCCGACAAGTCGGGGCCTTTTTTGTCAACGAACAATCGCTTTCCGTTTATATGCAATACAATCTATACTTATGACTATCAGTTTGTACTGAATTCTGACCTCTGATCACTGACCTCTGTTTACGTACCTTCTTCCCAGGAGTTGAGGTAGTCATTCTGCTCAGCCGTGAGGCTGTCAACGGATATACCCATGGCCTTGAGCTGCAGCCCGGCGATCTGATCATCGATCTCGGTGGGCAGCTGCAGAACCTTGGCCTCCATCTTGCCCTTGTTCTTTACCCCGTACTCGCAGGACAGGGCCTGACCACAGAATGAAGTGGACATGACTTCGCTGGGATGTCCCTCGGCGGCGGCCAGATTCACCAGCCTCCCCTCGCCCAGCACAAAGAGCTTCTTGCCGTCCAAAACATACTCTTCCATGAACGGCCGCACATTGCGCCTGGACTCCGCCTTCTCACCCAGGGTGGACAGCTCGATCTCGTTGTCGAAGTGACCGGAATTGGCCATCATGGCCCCATGCTTCATCAGCTTCATATGCTCAAAGCTGATCACGTGCTTATTGCCGGTCACTGAGCAGAAGACATCCCCGATCCGGGCGGCCTGGTTCATGGGCATAACCCGGAAACCGTCATATGCGGCCTGCAGGGCCCGGAAGTTGTCCACTTCAGTTATGACCACGTTGGCTCCCATGCCTTCGGCCTTCTGGGCCACGCCCCGTCCGCAACTGCCGTAGCCGTTGACCACCACTGTCTTGCCGGCCCAGAGCAGATTGGTCGCCCGGGTGATGCCGTCGATGGTGGACTGGCCGGTCCCGTAATAATTATCCACCAAGTGCTTGGTCTTATTGTCGTTTACCGCGATCATCGGATATTTCAAGGCATTGTCTTTTTCCATGGCCTTGAGTCGGATGATGCCGGTGGTGGTCTCTTCACACCCGCAGATAATATCCGGAATGAGATGGGCGTGCTTCTTATGGATCTCGGAAACCAGGTCACACCCGTCATCAATGGTGATCTGAGGCTTAAACGCGATCACGTTTTCGATATACCGATAATAATCTTCCGTGTTTTCGCCCTTATAGGCCCAGACCTTGACCCCTTCCTCAGCCAGAGCAGCGGCAACGTCGTCCTGAGTGGACAGGGGATTGCAGCCGGTAATGGCCACATCAGCCCCGCCGGCCTTCAAGGTGCGGACCAGAATTGCTGTTTCCTTGGTCACATGCAGAGCCAGGCCCACCCGCACCCCTTTCAGGGGCTTTTCCCGGGCAAACCGTTCCCGGACCTCGAGGAGAGCGCCCATGTGCAGCTCTGCCAGTTCCAGATTATTCTTGCCCTGGGTGACCAAACCCATGTCTTTCACTTCGTACGTACTTCCTTTGTCCATTGTATGGCTCCTTCACATTACAGGTTCTCAACGTGACGTATATGGATCTTTATCTGCAACAAACATATTGATGCAGAGCCCATGCTTGACTGCAATCTGTTCTGTGCGCTGGAGATTGAAACCGGCATCTTCCAGCCACTGTCTGACCTCGGCCGTGGCCAGCCCCATCCAGGGACCTCCAAAACGATCCCGGATCTCAGGGTTGTCGTGCTTGTCGAAATCAACCACCACCAGCCGTCCGCCCTTCTTCAGCACCCGCCCTGCTTCCCGGATACCTACGGCCGGCACCGAAAGGGCATGCAAGGTCATGCTCACCACGGCGGTATCCGCTGTTTCATCCCCCAGGGGCACATGCTCCAGCTCGCCAAGTCGCAGCTCAACATTCTGCCCGTTGGAGGCAAATCGTTTCCTGGCCTGATCCAGCATCCTGGGCGAGCTGTCGATGCCGATGACCTTGGTCGCCCTCTCCTCCAGGACCCGGGCCAGCTCACCGGTCCCGCATCCCAGGTCGACTGCCACCTCTCCGGAGGCGATCTCCCGGACAATCAAGGCATTGAGATCCACAGAACCCAAAATCTCATGCTTGAGATCGTCCCAGTCCGGAGCGATCTCCTGAAAAAACCTGGCTGTCCGATTCTTGCGCTCCGCATAAATAGCCTCGGCCCTCTGCAGGTCTTGGTTCAACCCTGGGTCGTTCTCCAGGCCCTGGCGCACATAGTCGATCAAGGACTTGTTTTCATCGTTGATCACTGCGTGGTAATAGACAAAACTCCCGTTGCGCCTGGAGCCGAGGATCCCGCTTTCGGTAAGGATCTTCAGGTGCCTGGATATCCTGGACTGCCCCATGTTCAAGACCTGGACCAGCTCATTTACATTGAACTCATGGTGCAAAAGGAGCACGAAGAGCCTGTATCGGGTCTCATCCGCCAGGGCTTTAAAAATCTTAATCTTATCCATAAATTTTTATATCGAGATATGTTGATATCCGTTCGGACAGATGTATTGATACACAACCCGCACCTTCTTGTCAAGAGCGAGCTCAATCAGGGGGGAGAGTCCAGGAAGGGGGCTGCCTGCGGACATTCATTTGTGCAGGCTCTCACCCGCATCTTTCAGCTGACGCCTCGGACATGGTGCTTGGAGGTAACCTGTGGATGTAGGCAATTCCACTTTCTGTGTCGAAGAGCCTTGGAATCCAGGGGCGGTAAGATCCGGCTTAGGGGGGAGGCTGCGTGCTGCGAATGATCTCTGTATCCAGGTATCGTCCGGGAATGACGGTTATCCGCGGAAGCTGGTCGAGTGAGCTTTCGTCCACCAGGAGAACGCAGCCGAACACTGCTTCCAGGTTCTCAAAGTTGAGGACCTCCCGGGGAGGACCGTGGTCCATGACCCGGCCGTCGCGCATGAGCAGGATACGCTCGCCGTACAGGGAGGCCAGATTCAGATCGTGGGCCACCATGATCACTGTCAAATCCCGCTCCGTGTTCAGCTCCTCCAGCAGGTCCATGACCCGGACTTGGTGGGCTAGATCCAGAGAGGATGTCGGCTCGTCCAGAAGCATGATTTCCGGCTCCTGGCACAACGCCCGGGCGATGAGCACCCGCTGCAACTCCCCACCACTGAGCTGGGCCAGATGCCGGTTCTTGAGGTGCTCAATCCGCGTGGACTGCATGGCCTCCCGGGCCACCTGGGCATCACGGCCGGTTTCCCAGCCTAAAAGGCCCTGATGCGGATAGCGACCCATGAGCACGGTCTCCAGGACGGTGTATGACGAGGCAACAGTGCTCTGCTGGGGGACCAGAGCCACCTTTCTGGCCATCTCCCGCCTGGAATAAGAGCCGATGCCACGGCCCATGACCTCCACCTGTCCGGTGTGGGGCCGCAGGATGCCGGCCAGGGTCTTCAGCAGGGTGCTTTTCCCGGATCCGTTGGGCCCGATGACCACCAGCATCTCTCCCCTGGCCGCGGTAAAGCTGATTGAGTCCAGAACCCGAACCTGCTCATACCCGGCGCATACATTCAGAACCCGAACAGCATCACTTTGGGGCATTGCATCTCCTCGGCACGACGGTATGTATTTCAGGTCCAGCCTGGGGTGGACAAGCTCCTGTCCGGTTCACTGTTTGGACCTGGCCAAGAGAAAGATGAAGGCCGGAGCACCGATCAAGGCGGTGACCACTCCGACCGGGAGCTGGCCCTGGCCCGAGGCCAGCCGGGCCAGCAAGTCACAGCCGGTCATGAACATGGCCCCCCCCAGGACACAGGCCGGAACCAGCAGGCGGTGGTCAGGTCCAAGCAACATCCGCAGCAAATGGGGAATGACCAGGCCCACAAACCCGACCAGGCCGACAAGACAGACCGAGGCGCTGACCGTGAGCGAGGTCACGATCAGAAGGATGAAGGTTACGGCCTTGACATTCACTCCCATGCTGTGAGCCGCGTCCCGTCCGAACTGCAGGAGATTCATGGGCCTGGCCAAGACAAAAACCAGAAAAAAGCTGGGCAGGATAAGCAGCCCCAGACCGCCGACCTGGGTGATGTTCGAACTGGACAGATCGCCCATGAGCCAGAACAGGATGCCCTGGAGCTTGGTATGCTCGGTTATGGATATGAGAAAGGTTATGATTGCCGAGCAGAACGCATTGACCATGACTCCGGCCAGGAGCAGGCTGTTTTCCTGCACCAGCCGCCGCCTGGAAGCCAGGAGCAGGACCAAGAGCAGCGTGGCCAGACTGCCGGAAAAGGCCAGCCCGGCAACACCGGGGAAAAACCGAAGACCGAGCATCATCCCCAGGACCGCCCCTACGGCCGAACCTCCGGAAACTCCAAGGATATACGGCTCAGCCAGGGGGTTGCGCAACAGGGCCTGAAAGACCAGCCCCCCGATCCCAAGAGTGGCTCCGACCGCTGCTGCCAACAGGACCCGCGGCAGACGGATCTGCCGGATAATGGTCCAGTGCACGCTTTCTTCAATCTCCCCCCGCAGCAGGCCCCTGAGCACCTCTATCAGGTGCTCTCCGGTGGAGCCCCAGGCCAGTCCCAGGACCATGACCAGGAGCAGGCCAAGGGTCAAAGCTGCACAGATGCCCAAGGTACGGCCCAAGGCTCCCCGGGGACTGCCGGTCGAAGGTCCTGAAGGGTCAGCCATTTCCATCCCCTGATCCGCTGGAAACCGGCATCATCTCCTCTTTGTCAAGCACCTGGGGATGAAATAGGTGGACAAGGATGCGCAGGGCCTCGACCAGCCGGGGGGTCGGACGGTTGAACAGGCTGGCGTCCAAAGGATGGATACGCTCACTGCGTACGGCATCGATCTGGGGAAAGGCCTTCCATTTTTTGATTTCCGCCTGGACCAGATCCTCGTCCTTGCTCATGGAGTTGATCAGGATGACATCCGGATCAGCAACCAGGACATCCTCCCGAGAATAGCGGGGATACTGCACAGATCCGGCGGCGACATTCTCCCCTCCGGCTATGGAAATAAGCTCATGGATAAAGGTGTCGGATCCCACTGAAACAATGGGCGAAATCCCTATCTGAAAGAAGACCTTCGGCCTGTGTTCGGCTCGATCTCCCATGCGCCGCAGGGCCGCAACCTGTCTCTGCATGGTTTTTACCACCTGCTCAGCCTGGGCCTGGGCATCGAGCAGCCGGCCCAGATCCGTCAGGGTGTCCATGATTGCGGGCATATCCCTGGGATCCAGGGCATACACCGGGATATCCGCCCTCTCCAGCTGCTGCACGACCTGGTACGGATTGCCGTCCTTGGTGGCCAGGCACAGATCCGGGCGAAGGCTGATGATTTTTTCGACATTTAAATTCACATAGGAGCCGATGGAGGGCAGCTTTCGGGCCTGGGCAGGATAGTCGCTGTACTGGGTTGCGCCCACCAGCTTATCCCCCTGCCCGATGGCGAAGACACTCTCGGTAATGCTTGGGGCCAGGGAAACGACCCGCTGAATTTTATCCGGCAGCTGAACTTCCCGGTCCAGGGTATCCTTGACCGTCCTGGCATCGGACAGACCACCACTAATAAGGAAGATAATCTGGAAAATGAGGAAAAGCGCCCCCAAACGAACATGCTTCATGGATATCACTTCCTCAGGGCCTGTTATTTGTACAGCGGCACTTTGATATGGCCTTGCCGGGGATTGGTCCATGGACACTGTGAGGTCAGGAATATGTCGCTGTAGTGTTATCGCTTGAGCTCAAAACGAATAGGCACCTGCACCCAGGTGGCAACAGGCCTTCCATCCTTTGTCCCGGGCTCAAACCGCCACTGCCTCACAGCCTTGAGTGCACTCTGCTCAAAGACACCCTCGGGTTCGGCCTGCACCACGCTGGATTGGCTTACCCGTCCCAGTTTGTCAACCAAAAACCGCACAACCACCTTTCCTTCCACCCCGCGTCGCTTGGCCCGGAAAGGATAGGTGGGGTTCACCCTGCTGGCCAGCCTGGGCTGGGAATCCACTTCACTCAGGGAGTACCGCTTTTTCCCGGCCGGCTCCGGCTGAGCAGCCGTTTTCTGCTCACTGGACTCGGGCTGTGGCTCTTGCGGGGTCTTGGCTTCTGTTCGGGCCGGGGGGGTGGGCTTGCTGACAGTGATCTGTCCCAGGTCAATCTGCGGCATATCAATGTTCATCTCTGGAAGATCAGGCGGTGAGGAGGGCGAAAATCTCACTTCTTGAGGCTGGATCCTCGGCTCGGGAACCCGGCTCGGCTCTTCCGGTTCCGGGGGTTGGGGCTCCTCCTGGGCGCTTTTCTGTGCGGGATCGTCAGCCTGCATGCTGACCCGGACCGGGTCGCCGATGATGGCGGGAGGGTCAGTCTTTGCATCCCGGAGCTGGGACAAGAAGGGAATAGCCAAAAAAATCAGCAGATTCAAGCAGATGGTGACGATCATAACCAGCAGGTGTCTGCGCCACCGCGGTTTGCTGGTCAGCTCCGTTTTCTGTGGCCATGTATGTTTCATGCACGTTCATATTGTTGAGATTCATCCCGGCCGGCTTGCAGCCACTGCCACGTCCCGCACACCGGCCAAACGGCAGGCATCCAGGACCTGAATCACTGTGCCGGACCGGCTCTCTTTGTCTGCGGCAATAACCACATTCGCGCCCGGATTCTTGAGGGCAAAGCGTTCCACATGGGCCTGGACGGCCCGGACATCTATGGGCTTGCCTTCCATGTAGACCCGGTTTGCGGAGGTCACGCCGATGATCAAGGTAGTTTTCTGTTCCTCTGCGGTCTGGGCCGCAGGCCGCTTCACCTCCACCCCGGACTCTTTGACAAAACTGGTGGTGACCAGAAAAAAAATGAGCAGGATAAAGACCATATCGATCAGGGGGGCAATGTTCAGCTCTGTACTTCCCCTGGAACGCTGGCGTGTGCTCCGGATACTGCGCATGGTTTATTCCGCTGATGTTTGGCTGAGGTCCAGATGCCGGACAAGAGACAGACAGAATCGCTGCATGCGGGCCTTGATCACTTCGGCTCTCTTCTGCAGCAGACTGCCCAGCACCAGGCCTGGAACGGCCACCAAAAGTCCGGTTTGGGTTGTGATCAAGGCCTCGGAAATCCCAGCTGCCATCGGCTTTGCCTCTCCGGTGCCGAAAAGGGAGATGACCTCAAAAGTGGAGATCATTCCGCACACAGTGCCCAAAAGCCCGAGCAAAGGTGCGGCCTTGGACAGGACGAGAATGGTCTCTATATGCCGATCTATCTTCCGGGCTTCCGGCCGGACCAGCCGCTCAATGAACTCGTTTTCATCCATGCCGCGGACATCTCTGCCCATCTGCCTGGCCAAGATCAGAATATTGTTCTGCCAGGGCGCCCCAAACACGGTCCTGTCTGTACGCAACATATCCCGGACCGGCATCTCCTGACGCCTCCAGGAGGTAAAATCCAGGACTTTGAGCAGAATGAGCCACCACATCCAGACGGAGATCGCGAGCAGAGGCGGCATCACACCGCCACCGCTGTCCAAAAAGGACCAAGCCTGAATAAGCAGATTCTCGGGCATAGGACATTATTTGAGGTTCTTCGACGTAGCCTGTGGATTTTTGGAGTTTGCCATCGCTATCTGTGTGCCCACTTTCGGCCCGGTATTTTCTAAGCCCCGCCAAAGGGGGATCCCTGCCCCCTCCAGGCACTCACATGATGGACATTGCTTTCAGATGGACTGAGCATATCATGCATGTGAGTGCCTGGTTTCCCCCTTTTGGCGGGACCAAGAAAATGTGCGGGCCTGCCGCTCAAGGCACACAGAAGAGACGGCAAACTCTTGTATATGCAATTCCACTTTCTGTGTCGAAGAGCCTTATTTGACTGATTCTGGGTTTTCCTGGTCCAGCCCGGCGTTTTTATCTTTACCCTCCTGGTCCTGCCTGCTCAGCACCAGCAGGGAAAAGGCCGCGCCTTTCTCCTCTATCTCTCCGATAATCTTGTCCACCCGCCGATCCAGAAGATGATGCAGAAACATGATGGGCACGGCCACCCCCAGACCGATCTGGGTTGTGATCAAGGCCTCGGAGATTCCTCCGGCCATAACTTTCGGCTCTCCGGTGCCAAAGACGGTTATGGCCTGAAAGGTGGAAATCATCCCGGTCACCGTGCCCAGCAGACCGAGCAGAGGGGCAATGGCGGCCAGTACATTCAAGGTGGGCAAGAAACGCTCCAACCGCGGCAATTGGCTCAGGACTCCTTCCTGAAGGGCGTTTTCCACGACCTGTCGGCTTTCTCCAACATGTTCAAGGGCCTTGCCTATCACTCGGCACAATGGGGAACGCCGGTTCTGGACGCACACCTCACGGCACTGGCTCCAGGCATTCTTTTCCGCCAGCTCGGTTATCTGCTCCATGATCCGGTCGGAATTGGAACGGATCCGAATCATGAATATCAGACGCTCCGCAACCAGGATCAGGGCCAGCCCGGCTATTGCGAACAAAGGCCAGACCAGGAAGCCACCGGCCCGAACCCATTCCCCCCAGGTCTGTTCTCGAGACATCTGGGCGAAAACAGCGCCGTTGCTGATATCCAAAGGGACGGTCTCCTGTTCTGCGGCGATATATGCCCGCAGATTCCGTTCGCTCCACCAGGACAGCTCTCCTCCGGCGGCCACAAGTTCCCGACCTTCGGGGCCGGCCCTTAAGTAACCGGCGTCCTCATCTGTCTGGTACAAAGCACTCAAACCGCCGATGCGGACCAAGGTTCCGGCCTGCTCTGTGCCCCCGGAATCAATAAATGATTCGGAGAAGCGGGTGATGTTCCCGCTTTGCTTCATGAGGTCAAAACTGCTCTCAACCACCGAGCGGATCTCGTCCATCCCGGGCAGCTCCTGCCGCTGGGTGATCTCTGCCAGGTCCGTCCGCTGCTCGGGCATCAGAGGCCCCAGGGGGCTTTTGGTCAAAACCTGCCCCAGGTTCTTGGCCGCAGTCACCAGACTGCCCTGAACCTCCTCCACCTCTTCCCGCTCGGACTGGAGCTTGTTCTTCAGTGCAGCTTCTTCCTTTTCGAGCGCGCTGAAAGCATCCTTCTTGTCTTCCAGGGCAGCCCGAAGATCTGCAACCGAAGATTTCAGTTCTGCATGTGCGGCCTGAAGGTCTTTCTTATCTTTCTGCAACAAGGCCCTGGTTGCAGCAGCCTCATCCCGAATATCTCCAGTCCGCTGCTCGATAATCTGTTCCACCTCCGAGGAACCGGGCTGAACTGCCCAGACTGGCCCTCCCCAGGAGAGAACAATGCAAAACGTCAGCACAACACCCAGCATGCCTTGTGTACCGGCTCGTACGATCATTTTATTCCTCGGGCTTTCCCACCGGGAGCGTTACCAACTCAGCCGCCCGACGCTCCCGGATGATGTCCACGGTTTTCCGCAGCTCTCTAGCCGTGTCCTGGGATAACTGCGCCCAGCCCTGGGCCCGCGCATCCCACATTCCGGCTGTATTCCCATCCCGGGTGACATAAAACAGCCCCACCCGGCCGATACGCACCACTTGAGCCTGGGTGCTCACTCCCTGCACCTCGAGTTTTCTGTCCTGCACATCCACCGAAGTCCCGTATTGAGCCTCCACAGTCAAGGCTTCCAGAACACGGCGCAGACGCTCGCCCAGGCTGACCCCGTGTTCAGTTAAAGACTGCTGCATAAACCTCACCCGGTCCTCTCGTTCCTGGGGCAGGAAGGGAAGGTCGTTCTCAACGAACTGTTCCAGCCTGGCGACAACCTCGGAAAGATAGGGCTCCAGCTCCATACGCAGGCTTTTGGCCACCTCCTCCTGGTCTTCAAGGCGCTTAACAGCCTGTCTTTTCTGCTCAATGTAGGCGGCATACTGCGTATTCTGCAGCTCCAGCCATTTCTTCTCTGTCTGCAGAGACAGGATCTCTTGAACCAGGGCCCGCTTTTCCTCGCTCCAGGCTTGGACTTCTTTCTGCACGGCCTGCTGCTTCTGCAGGGCCTCTTGCATGGATGCGTCCGTTTCCTGGGCCTGAACAGGAGAAAAGCTGGCCAGTGCGCAGCAAAGTGCTGCTCCCACTCCACATACACATAAAGGACCCCAAATCCCCATTTCATCCCGGCCGCCAGGGATTAAGGTGCTCAGGGCCATACGATGGATGCAATTTCTGACCATCTTGATCAACATTGTCGCCGCGTTTGTCATCTCCAGTCCTACGAGTGATGATCCCGGTTTTGGTTTACTCCAGCTCTTTCCCCGGTCTCTGCATCTGAACCCATCCTGGGCCGACCGGAGCTTGAATCCGCCATGCGTATCTTGTGTTGGGACTCCAGAATCCGATTCACCGTCTGCAGGCAGGCCGCAGCCCGGGAAGCAGTCTCTTCCACCTTTGCCGCCAGGGCAAAGGCCTCCTTTGCCGTTTGCCAGTCCTGCTTCTGCCAGGCGGCATACCCGGCCAGCATCCAGGCTTCTCCCCGCACCTCGGGATAGGCCTTTGCCGCCGCAGTCGCCGCCTCTCTGCTGTGCGCATAGCGCTGATGGCTATACAGCATCTGGGCCTTCTCCAGGAGCCAGCCGGGCCTGCGCTCCCTGGCCAGGGCCTTGTCCATCCACTCCACAGCCGCATCGGTCCGCAGGGCCTGGGCATAGAGCCGGCCCATCCGCCAGCAGAGCTCCGGTTCCGGGGATTCCCCCATCCCCTTGCGCATGGCCCTGACTGCCATCATGGGCACGCCGGCGGAAGCGTACATGGACGCCACATCTCTCCATTTTTTAGCCCCCGCATGCCCAATATCATAGGCCAGCTCCAATGCTGAGGCCGCTCCTAGCAGATCACCCTGTTCAGAGCGGATATGGGCCAGCATCCGCCATAGATCTGCATTGCCCGGACGGTCATGGAGCAGATTCCGCAACTGGTTTTCCGCCTGTCTCCATTGCCTGTCCTGGATCAGGGAATAGACGAGGAGCTCCACCCACTCCATCTTGGGCTCTGCTCTCCGGGCGATCAACTGCTGGATGACCTTTGCGGCCCGGGAGTAGTGCTTGGTTTGAAACCAAGCTGCACCGGCCTGGTACAAAAGCTCCGCATCCCCGCCCTGGGCCTGGGCCCGCTCAAAAAGGCGGGCCGCCTGGGTCATGCGCCCGGCCTGCTGGCTTGTCACTGCGTAGTTGCGCAGAATGAGCTCGTTTTCCGGATACAGCTTTGCCGCCCGGGCATAGGTTGCCAGGGTTTTGCTCTCCTGCCCCAATCCGCTGTGGGCTTGGGCTTGAAGGACAAACAGGGTGGCCGCAGGGGACTCGTTCTCGGAGATATAGGAGCTGAGGACATCGAGACACGCCTCGTAATCCTCGTTTTCCAGCTCCTTATGTGCCCTGTAGGCCAAGCGGTGCTCGCGGGGGGAGTCGAACTCCGCAGCATATGCCGGGGCTGCATCCAAACCAGTACACAAAACACTGATACCAATCAGGGCAAGCAGCCAGTATGTGAGGCGCAAAAAAATCATGCCGTCCTCGTAACACGTTTTTTCATCCCGTATGCATTTCAAGACTTAGGTACTCCTGTTTGACTATCTTGTCAAAATCCGACCCAGAACAGGATCACTATCCCGGGCTTGCCCGGCAGCAGCGGACCAGACTCTGTGCTGCCCGGGGACAGGAGGCAAAGTGCAGGTGGACGTACGAGGCCAGAACGTTGCCCGCTGCATAGCCTTCCAGGGTCTCGGCGCCTCCTTTTCGCCCCCGCAGGCAATACACCCGCTCGACCTCGGCCTGCGCTTCGAGTATGGACGAATAGTGGAACTCATGCCCCCGGAGTATGGTGCCGGCCGGACCGAGCAAGGAGTCCCGGCGCAGCTGTACTTCCCGGTAGCCCAGGGCCCGCAGGCGAGCATTCATCCGGGCCCGGAAGGGGAACAGACCAAGCATGGGATGCGTGTGTCCCTGCACATCCTCCAGGCTCTGCATGCAGTACATGAATCCGCCGCATTCCGCATATACCGCCCCGCCTCGGGCTGTAAAGCGTTTGAGCTCCTCCCGCATGCTCCTGTTTGCTGCCAGCTTGTCGGCATACAGCTCCGGATATCCCCCGCCAAGATATATGCCCTGTACATTGTCCGGAAGATGTGCATCGCTGAGAGGAGAAAAAGGGACCAGCTCGGCTCCGGCCTGTTCCAAGAGCCGCAGGTTCTCCGGATAATAGAAGCAAAAGGCCCGGTCCCGGGCCAGACCAATCCGCACCTTGGGATGAAAATCTGTTTTCGCTCCCTGCCAACTGTCCTCCGACTTTCCTCCTCCACTCCCCGCCCTTCGACTTCTGACCTCCGTTTTCTCATCTCCAGCCTCTGACCTCTGTCTTCTGATCTCTGATCTCTGACTTCTGACCTCTGACTTCTGACCTCGGCCCTCTGTCTTCTGACCTCTGTCTTCTGTCCTCCGACCTCTGACCTCTGTCTTATGTCCTCTGTCCTCTGACTTCTGACCTCCGACATCCGACTTCTGATCTCTGACCTCTGATCTCTGTCCTCTGATCTCTGAATTCTGACCTCTGACATCCGACATCCGACTTCTGACGTCTGACCTCTGTCTTCTGACCTCTGTCTTCTGTCCTCTGTCCTCTAATCTCCGGCCTCCGGTCATGTTCAAAAGACTGTCCACATGCACATGATCTTCAATCCATTGAATAAGAGCAGGGAGAACGTCCCCGTCATCTGCCATATCATCGGCCGTGTACAGCCCCAGGTGCCTGGAGGGCATAGCCAAATCCTCCTGACGGGGCAGACAGCCCAGGCAGGACGGGGATCCGGCGGCCACCAGAGCTTCTTGCAGAATCCGGGCATGTCCCGGACTGCCCACCCGGTTGCACAGCACTCCGGCAAAGGAGAGAACCGGGTCAAAACCAGTATATCCCTGGACCAGAGCGGCCACCGAACGGGCCATGGACCGGGCGTCCACAACCAGCAGTACCGGCAGGCCAAGCCATTTGGCCATCTGGGCCGTGGACCCCACGTCATCGGTTGCAGAAAAACCGTCAAATAGGCCCATGACCCCCTCTCCGACCAGGACATCCGCGTCTTCCTGCATTCGGACGAATATCTCCTGGTTGGTCCTTTGATCCAGGATCCAGCCGTCAAGATTATGCGAGGCCCGGCCGGTGATCCGGGCATGGTGCCCGGGATCGATGAAGTCCGGACCGATCTTAAACGGCTGGACCCGATAGCCGCGCGCCCGCAGTGCGGCCATCAGGCCTAAGGTGACTGTGGTCTTCCCGCATCCGCTGTGGGTCCCTGCAACAATGAAAGCTGGTATTTTCATGAGGCATCCAATCTGTCATCTCTGAATTTGTAAAATCCGTACCGGTAATGGACGGACGCATTGCCGCCACTGCCTAACCTATGATTTGACCGTTGTCACCCGAAATACGCGGGACATGGAGATGAGTAATGCAAGACCATATAATCCCTGGAGAGGTGCGTTGACAGACAATTCAGCTTAAGGTATACACCAAAAAATAGCTTGGGTGCTTACTGCCTGAATATTTCTATGCTAGAAGATTCAGGCAACAGGCTGAAAAGGGAACCCTGTGCAAGTCAGGGACGGGCCCGCCGCTGTATCCGGGGACGAACGCCGCATGAAGCCACTTTCAGAACTATTCTGAGGGGAAGGCGCGGCTGGAGGATGATCCGGGAGTCAGAAAACCTGCCTAAGCGAATGTCAGAACGTCGATTCCCGTGGCTGGAATCCGTTCCAAGTCGTTTCCGGTGGATAAAAAGGGAAATCCCTGGATCGAAGTGATTCGATCCAGGGATTTTTTTTGCCTTTTCCCCATCGGCTTCACCCTGAAACTGGGAACAGAGATATCTCTCGGTGTCCTGTTCCAGCTAAGAAGGAAGGGTTCTTCGACGTAGCCTGTGGATTTTTGGAGTTTGCCGTCTCTTCTGTGTGCCCACTTTCGGCCCGGTATTTTCTAAGCCCCGCCAAAGGGGGAGCCCTGCCCCCTCCCGGCTACTCACGTGCAGTTCACTACTTTCTGTTTGAGTGAGCGTATCATACACGTGAGTGCCGGGTGGCGGGACCAAGAAAATGTGCGGGCCTGCCGCTCACGGCACACAGAAGAGACGGCAAACTCTTTATAGATGCAATTCCACTTTCTGTGTCGAAGAGCCGAAGTAAGACTTACCTATGAAGGAGGTTCGTATGCCAAAAACAAAAACGGTTTTTCAGCTAGTGATTCTGGTATCCCTGTGCTTGTTTCTGTCTCCCGGAGCATGGGCCCATGGCCATGC
The DNA here is from genome assembly GCF_000620765.1 of Desulfovermiculus halophilus DSM 18834. NCBI lineage: Bacteria > Pseudomonadati > Thermodesulfobacteriota > Desulfovibrionia > Desulfovibrionales > Desulfohalobiaceae > Desulfovermiculus > Desulfovermiculus halophilus. Next base: position 218,288 of record NZ_KK211185.1, on the reverse strand, counting down.
GCATGGACACAAAAAACCAGACAAAAGAGGTATCCTGCTCGTCGCCTTTGGCTCCAGTTATCCCCAGGCCCAAGCTTCCTTTGAAAATATCGAGGCCAGAGTCAAAAAGGCCTTTCCTCAGGTCCCTGTCCGCTGGGCCTACACGTCCAGGATCATCCGGCACAAGCTGAACGAAAAAGGAAAACACTACGACTCGACAGCAATGGCCCTGGCCAAGATGATGGATGAGGGCTTTACGCATGTGGCCGTTCAATCCCTGCATACCATCCCCGGAGCCGAGTTTCACGACCTAAGGTCCATCGTTACCGGTTTCGAGTCCATGTCCTGCGGCTTTGAAAAAATCCTGCTCGGATATCCCCTCCTGTCCGCCCCGCAGGATCTTGTCGCCGTCAGGGATGCCATGCTGAACACTATCCCGGAGGAAAGGAAGGCTGGTGAGGCCGTGATCTTCATGGGACACGGGACCCACCATCCCAGCAATGCCTTTTACCAGGCTATGGCCCATTCGTTTCAGCAAGAAGACCCCAATGTGTATGTGGGCACAGTGGAAGGCTCGCCTTCCCTGGAGGATATTCTGGACCGGATTGAGGACAAGGGCACAGATACGGCCTATCTCATGCCCTTTATGTCTGTGGCCGGCGATCATGTGCGCAATGACATGGCTGGACCCGGTGCCGATTCCTGGAAATCCATCCTGGCTGATAAAGGGATCAGGACCGAAGCCGTGCTCAAGGGAACGGCTGAATACAATACTATCGCTGATATATGGCTTGATCATCTCCAGGATGTCTTTTCACACCTCTAAACAGAACCAGCTGCCATGAAACAAGCGTTTACCCTGGCCCTTCTCTTGCTGGGGCTCATGGCCCTGGTCCTGGCCTCAGCCTGTCTGGGCTCCATGGACATACCGATCCAGGACGTGCTGGGGATTCTGGCCTCGCCCCCCTGGGATGCAGCCTCTTCCCGGTCCGGACAGCCGGACGTCCAGGCCGTAATCATCTGGGACGTCCGGCTGCCCCGGATCCTGACTGCTGCCGCGGTGGGGGCCGGCCTGGCCTCTTCCGGGGCCGTTTTCCAGGGAATCCTGCTCAATCCCCTGGCCGAGCCGTACACCCTGGGCGTATCAGCTGGAGCGGCCTTCGGCGCCTCCCTGGTCCTGCTCTTTGGCATCGATTTTTTGGGCTTTTGGTCCCTGCCCCTGATGGCCTTTGCCGGGGCCGGGCTGACCATGGTTCTGGTCCTTGTGCTTTCCCAAACCGCCGGGGGCTTTTCCTCCACCAATCTCATCCTCTCCGGGGTCATTGTCACCTCCATCCTGTCCGCTGGGATGAGCTTTCTCAAGTATCTGGCCCAGGAAGACGTGGCGGTGATCATCTTCTGGCTCCTGGGCAGCTTTGCCTCCAGCACCTGGTCCGAGCTCTGGCTGGTCTGCGCCTTTTTGGGCCTGACCCTGATCGTATTTATGTGTGCAGCCAGGGACCTGAATCTTCTCTGCCTGGGGGGACGGGTGGCCAGGTCCATGGGAGTGGATTCCTCCAGAACCAGGCTGTTTCTTCTTCTGGCCGGATCCTTTTTGGCCGCCGTCTGCGTTTCGGTTTCCGGAATTATCGGTTTTGTCGGTCTGGTGGTCCCGCATATGATGCGCCTTCTCACCGGTCCGGACCATCGTCTGCTTTTGCCGGCTTCTGTCCTGGCCGGAGCCCTGCTCCTTCTGACTGCGGACACCATCACCCGCTCTCTTCTGCCCCAGGAGGTGCCCATCGGGGTGCTTACCGCCCTGCTGGGCGGGCCGTTTTTTTTCGTCATCTTTCGCAGCCGGAGAATGCGGGTAGAATGATGAGCACAAATCTTTATGGCTGACGAACTACAAACAGCAGCAATGGGCTCCTCAGGTCATATCTTTGCAGAGGCATGCGGAAAAGCTCTTCGTGTATCTGAGGCAATGCATACGGCCCTCTTTCAGCTGGACAGGGTCGGCTTTGCCTATGCCCAGCAGCCGGTGCTCGAGGATATCACCCTGAGCCTGCATTCCGGCTGCTTCTACGGCCTGTTGGGCCCCAATGGAAGCGGCAAGACCACGCTCCTTGATCTCCTGTTCGGGCATAAGCGGCCGACCCAGGGAAGAATCACATTTCAGGGCCAAGACATCCGGCATTCTTCCCAAAGGGAACTGGCTCGGCATATAGCCCTGGTGCCCCAGAGCGATCAGATCAATTTTCCCTTTACTGTGCAGGAGGTGGTGGCCATGGGCCGCTACCCGCACCTGTCCAGGTTTCAGGCTCTGTCCGCCCAAGACCTCGATCTGGTGGACCGAGTCATGGACCAGGCCAAAATCCGTCACCTACGGTCCAGGCCGGTCACCGCCTTGAGCGGCGGGGAAAAGCAGCGGGTCATCTTTGCCCGGGCTTTGGCCCAGGACACACCGGTTCTCCTCCTGGACGAAGCCACCTCAAACCTGGACATCAAGTACGGCCTGCATCTCATGGGCCTGACCCGGGACCTGGTTCACAGCAGTGGATTGAGCGTGGTGGCTGTGTTTCAAGACCTGAATCTGGCCGCAGCCTTTTGCCATCGCCTCATTTTTCTCCGCCAAGGCAGGCTGCACACCTGGGGCCGGACCGAGGATACTCTGACCTCGGACACTCTGGCCCAGGTCTTTGAAGTCCACGCCGAAGTCCGCAGAGATGATTCGACCGGTTGCCGCCACGTGGTTTTCCGGGCCGACGATCCCTGGGCCGGATGAAACTGAGGATGATGATATATGGTCAAGCTGAGACTCAACGGCCTTTGCCTCAATAACATCTCATGCCTGCTGAACGGGACCCCGCAAACGCTTTTTGCTTGTGCCCTTTGCTGCCTGAGCCTGTTTCCTTTTTCTGCATCCAGGGCGGTTGAATCAGCCAGTTATAATGAAAAACAGGCTATTATGGATCAGGCAGGCCGGCATGTTCAGGTCCGGGAACCTATGCAGCGCATCATTTCCCTGTACGGAGCGCACACGGAAAATCTCTTCGCCCTGGGCCTGGAGGATGAGATTGTCGGGGTCAGCCGACATGAGGTCTTTCCTCCCCAGGCCCTGGACAAGTCTGCTTTCGCCGCCCATCAGGACCTGGAGCGCTTTTTGGCCCCAAGACCGGACTGTGTCCTCATCCGGCCCATGCTGGACCGGGGATATCCCCGGCTGGTGGAAGGTCTGGAGCGTCTTGGCGTGCAGGTGGTTTCCCTGCAGCCGAACACGGTGCAAGAAATTACCGGCTATTGGAAGAAGCTGGGCGTCCTGACCGGCAGACAGCAGGCTGCCGGGGAAATGATCGACACATTCATCCGCACCCTGGATCGGTTCGAACAGCTTAATGAAAAAATTGAACACCCCAAACTAGTCTACTTTGAGGCCATTCACTCCAAAATGAAGACCTTTGCCCCGGATTCCACAGCTGTGTTCGCCCTGGAATCGGCCGGGGGCATCAATGCGGCCGCCGATGCCAAGGGTCTGCGGGGGACAAACATCGCCGCCTATGGCAAGGAAAGAATCCTGGCTCAGGGAGATAAGATAGACGTCTATCTAGCCCAGAAGGGGCCCATGAATCAGCCCACGAAAAAGATGATTTACCGGGAGCCGGGGTTTCAGGCCATAAAAGCGGTGCGCGCCCGGGATGTCTTTATCATTGATGAAGCTTTGGTCTCCAGGCCAACTTTTCGCCTCTTGCTGGGCATAGCCCGGATTGGGCATCTGCTCTACCCGGATGTCTATACCACCGATGAAGTGGACGAGGTACGCGCCCTTGTGCGCAAACAATACGGGCTCGCAGCCCGGTAAAACGTGATATCAGTTATCGGTATGAAAAACTGTTATGAGTTATTGGTTAATAGTTATCAGGATCCGATTGGGTAACCACTCCCAGTCGGTATCGGTATCGGTATCGAAATCGTTTGTATGATTCGTTAGCGCAAGCGTGCCTGCGCCTTGGCAGGCATGTCGGTTAGTATGCGTGACGTAAGTCACAACGAAGAACTGATGACGTCTTCTCATCCAAAATCTGCGGCAGCATGCAGGAGATCCCATGAAACACGATACGAATCCATCACATCAGCAAGGCGCCCTGTACGGTATCGGGGTCGGCCCCGGCGATCCGGACCTTATCCCAGTCAAGGCGGTGAAGATCCTGCAGACAGTAGACGTTATTTTCACCGCGTCCTCCACCAAGAACGAACACAGCCTGGCTGTTCGGGTGGCCGCTCCGCATCTGCCTCAGGGCATACCGGTGCATAATCTCCCCTTTCCCATGAGCCGGGACCGGGAAACAGTGCGGGCAGCCTGGGAGGAAAACGCGGGAAGAGTCCTGGGACATCTGAACCAGGGCCAGAGCGCTGCATTCTTGACCATGGGCGATCCGTTGACCTACTCCACCTTCAGTTATCTTCTGCGCACTCTCCACAATCTGGATCCCCAGGTGTCGATAACCACCATACCCGGGATCACCTCCTATCAGGCCGCCGCAGCAGCCACCAACACCCCTCTTGTGGAAGGAGAGGAGAACCTGCTGCTGCTCTCCGGGGTCAAGGGCGGCAACGGCATCCGGCATTCATCCGCCATGCAGGCGGACACCGTGGTCTTTCTCAAGGCTTACAAGAAATGCGCCCATATTGTGCACAGCCTGGAAGAATGCGGCCGGCTGCACTCTAGTCTGGGCGTGGTCCGCTGCAGCTTTCCGGACCAGGAAGTCGTCCGCGACCTGAGCCAGCTAGCCCAAAAGGCTCCCAAGTACTGGACATTGATCCTGTCCAGAAAAAAGGATCCCTATGCAGTTGAGGATTAAGACTTGATTGACACTTGGTATCGATATGTGTCTAGGTCATGATCACACAGCTTCGAGCAAGCGGCAGGAAGAGAACCAAATGAGACCGCAAATCAGTCTTGGTCAATAAAAATGAACCAGTACACTTCGCCATTATCCCGGCCTTGGGTTGCGTCTTTGGGGATTACCCTGGGCCTGATCCTGGTCCTTGTCTTCCTGGTTCAGGGCATCAGCGCCATTGACGTGATGCATCACGTGGGCTGGCCCGTGCTCCGGATCATCTTTTTCGTTGCCCTGGGGCTGGCTGCCGGGGAAATAATCGAGGCCACAGGATGGACCCGGTCCCTGTCAATTGTGGCCAGGCCGCTGTTTTCTTTTGCCCGCCTGGGCCAACGGTGCAGCGCCACATTTACTACTGCCTTTGTCTCCGGGATAGCGGCCAACGGCATGCTGGTCTCGTTTTACGATCGCGGGCTCATCGACAAGCAACGCCTGTTCCTGACAAACTTCATCAACCAGCTCCCGGCCTTTTTTCTGCACCTGCCCACGACCCTGTTCGTCATCTTGCCTCTGACCGGAACTCCGGGCGGCATCTATCTCCTGCTCATCTTTGTGGCCGCTGTCATCCGCACCGGGTTGTGTGCTTTGTACGGCCGACTCCGCCTAGCACCGCCGAATGAGGCCGCAGAGGAGTCCACAAAAACCGGCAGACAGAAAAAGACAGCCGTCTCTGACCTGCCCGGCCTCCTGCTCAGCCGGGTCCCCAGACGTCTGGGCCGGATAGTCCAGCTTGTGATCCCTATTTACATCCTGGTTTTTGCCCTCCAGCGCCTGGGATGCTTCGACTTTATCCAGACGGCCATGGCCGAAACCGCAGTTGGGGCCCTGATCCCCATCGAGGCCCTGTCCATGGTGGTCATCAGCTTTCTGGCCGATTACACCTCAGGCTTTGCAACCGCCGGAGCACTGGCCTCCTCAGGGGTATTCACCAACCACCAGGTGGTTTTGGCCCTGATCTTGGGAAATGTGATCGCTGTCCCCATCCGGAGTCTACGCCACCAACTGCCCCGATACCTGGGTATTTTTTCTCCCAAAATGGGCACCCAAATCCTGGTTTTGGGACAAAGCCTGCGGGTCCTCAGCCTACTCCTGGTCGGGGCCGGATATATGCTGGTGGGCTTCTCGTGAGTATTCAGGCTTCCGCGCCTGGTGTGACCGCTGATGGTATTTGCTATTTGGCAACAGGGAAGAACCACCAGCTTGATTGTAGGCTAAGATTGGTGGCTCAGCCGTAGGGGCGAAAAATTTTTCGCCCTCTGTGTGTTACCCGGGTGACATGAGGACGAATAATCATTTCCCCTACAAGCTGTGCGCAACATTTGGGAGAAATGCAATAACCCTGTTTTTGTCCACATTGGGATAAAAGATATTGCAGACTTGCCGGTGCTCAGGCCAATGGCGGGACTAAAACCCAAGGCCAATACTGGACTTCAAAATCTTCAGAGGTCATACATGCCCAACTCTCAGACAATCTCCCCACAGGATATCGAAAGCCGGTCCATGGCCATCATTGACCGGGAAGTACCGGAACCCCGCCCTTTTAGCTCCCGGCAGTGGCCGGTGGTCCGGCGCATGATTCACGCCTCGGCCGACTTCGAGCTTTTGTCCCTGGTTTGCTTCCACCCCCAAGCTATCCAAGCCGGCATCACGGCCTTGTCGCAGGGATGCAAGGTAGTAACCGATACCCGCATGGCCAGGGCCGGAATCACCCAGGCCCGAATGCAGCGCCTGGGCTGCCGGGTGGAGTGTCTCCTGGACCAGCCCGGAGTGGATGAGAAAGCCGCGCAGCGAGGCATGACCCGATCCGCAGCAGGCATGGAGCAGGCTGTTGTTTCAGATACAAAAACCATCTTTGTCATCGGCAACGCCCCTACTGCCTTGTTTTCTTTGATCCAGGCCATGCAGGACGGAGTCGGAAAGGCTGAGCTTATTGTGGGCATGCCGGTTGGCTTTGTCGGTGCAGCGGAATCCAAGGAAGCCCTGGTGCAGATCTCGAACGTCCCCTGGATAACCATAACCGGCCGTAAGGGCGGCTCGCCCCTGGCTGCGGCCTGCGTGAACGCTCTGGCAGAGATGGCATTAACAATTTGATATCTTGTACTTATAGCTCCCACGCTTTGCGTGGGAGCCTTCCTGACCGTTCCCGCGGTCTCTTTCTGGACGCCTGAGCGTCCAAAAGGGTTCCCACGCAGAGCGTGGGAACGAAAAAAAACGATGAACAAGAAATCAATGAGTTACAGCAAAATATCACTGTAATGGTAAGGACACAACATGAATGGGGCACCCCGGAAAAGTTCCTTACGAACCGGCTTTACCACCGGGTCGGCCGCAGCCGCCGGAGCCAAGGCCGCGGCCCTGGTCCTGGCCGGACATGCAGTCCCGGCAGAGGTGGACATCCCTCTGCCCAATAAAGAACGCATGAGCATCCCCATTCAGGAGTGTGCCCGGGATGGAAACGGGGTAAAGTGCACGGTGATCAAGGACGGTGGCGACGATCCGGACGCCACCCATCTGGCCCGGATCACTGCTGCCGCAGAACCGGGTCCCGAAGACCAGGGCATAGATGAGATACGGATTAGCGGAGGCCCGGGCGTCGGCCTGGTGACCAGGCCCGGCCTGTCCGTCCCCGTGGGCCAGGCGGCCATCAACCCAGTACCCAGGGAGCAGATCCGTATGGCCGTGGAAGAAGCCCGAAAGATCGCCGGTCTCTCAGGCCCTTTGCAGATAACCATCTCAGTAGCCGATGGAGAAAAAATCGCCACAAAGACCTTCAATCCCCGGCTGGGCATCATCGGCGGGATCTCCATCCTGGGCACCCGGGGGACAGTGCGGCCCTACTCCCACCAGGCATACAGGGATACCATCACCGCCTGCCTGGACGCGGCCCGGGCCCAAGACGTCTCCTGGGTCGCCCTGTGCACCGGTGGGCGCAGCGAGCGTTTTGTTCGCAACCTACACCCCGGGCTGTCGGAAGCCGCCTGTATCCTGGTGGCCGACTTTCTGTCTTTTTCTCTGCAGGAAGCTTGCAGGAGGAATTTTGCCCGAATTACTTATGCCTGTTTTTTCGGCAAGCTGGTCAAGGCCGCTTTGGGCCACGCCTACACCCATGCCCGAAAATGCAGTATCGATTTTCAGATCCTGGCCGCTTGGTGCCTGGAGGCGGGCCTGGATCATCCTCGGAGCGAAGAGATAAAGATTTGCAACACCGCCCGTCAGGCCCTGGACATCATCGGCTCAGCAGATAATTCCCAGCCGGTGATCCGGGCCTTAGCCGCTCGGGCCTTGGCCAGCATTCAGGGTTTTGCCGGTTGGACAAGGGGCATCGATCTGGTTGTGTTCGACGATCAGGGAGAGGTGGTAGTTGAGATGTAAGAGCATTGTTTTCATACAAACCCACATGCCTGCCAATGCGCAGGCACGCTTGCGCTAACGAAGCATACAAACGATTTCGATACCGATACCGACTGGGAGTCGCTACCCAATCGGATCCTGATAACTATTAACGAATAACTAATAACAGTTTTTCATATAAACTGAGAACAGATAACTATTAACTATTGATTTCGTATATGCCCATACACGTTATCGGACTCGGAACCGACCTTCAGGACCAACCTGATTCAGTCCGCGAACTCCTGAGCTCCTGCACCGTGCTGGTTGGAGGACAGCGCATGCTGGAAGCCTGTGGCAACTATCCGGCCAGACAGATCCAAATCAAAGCTCCTCTGGAGAGTGTCCTGGCCGAAATCCAAACAGCTAAGGCCCAGAGGGAACAAATCGCCGTTCTGGCCGACGGCGATCCCTTGTTCTACGGCATCGGCCGCAGGCTGCTGCAGGACCTCCCTGCCCAGGACCTGCATTTTCATCCCGGAATAACCGCCCTGCAGACAGCGGCAGCCAGGCTGAAGATCCCCTGGGATCAGGTGCGCACCGTCTCCCTGCACGGCCGTTTGGAGCTTCACCCCCTGCTCAGGCTCATGTCCAGGCATGAGCTGATTGGAGTGTATACCGATGCAACCTGGTCCCCGGACGCCCTGGCCCGGGAGCTCCTGAAGCGGGATATTGACCACTTTATCCTCCATGTCTGTGAGGATCTGGGCCTGGGCACGGAAAAACTCCTCACCCTGGACTGCGCTCAGGCAGCGGACATGCGTTTTTCTACTTTGAACTTCGTTCTCCTGGAACGGACCCAACGTCCGGAAAGAAAGCTGACTTTAGGGACTCCGGAAGAGCATCTTGAACATGAGAACAGCCTGATCACCAAGGCGGAAATCCGTTCCACTGCCCTGGGGTGTTTGCATATCCAGCCCGGACACACTGTCTGGGATATTGGCGCCGGGTGCGGGTCCATCGGGTTGGAGGCCTCCCTGCTTGCTTGGAACGGCCGGGTGATCTGCGTGGAATCAGACCCAAAGCGGGCTGAGCATATCCGCACTAACAGAGTCCGAACCGGAGCCTATGCCCTGGACATTGTGACCGGCAACGCTCCGGAATGCTTTTCTGAACTCCCTGATCCGGACCGGATTGTCGTGGGCGGTGGAATAAGCCGCAGTCCGGATCTTGTCCCCCAGGCCCTGGACCGGTTGCGCCCAGGAGGAAAGATAATGATTCTGTGCACCCTGCTGTCCACCCTGCATCAGGCCAGAGATCAGCTGGGCAAGGCCGGACTGGAAGCCGACGTACAGCAGATCAGCATTTCCCGCTCCCGGAGCATAGGTACGGACAAGCGCCTGGAACCCTTGAATCCCGTCTTTCTGGTCAGCTTTGCCTTCAGCAAGTCTGACCCATTTTTTGGGCCAAAGCGCCCAAAAGAGGAAGACATGCATTAATTCGAGGGTCTTGTAATCACTTTCAAATGCCCACTTTGATCCTTCTGTGCTCAGAATCAAACATCGTAATCAAAAAACGATCAATGGAAAACGACCATATGTCACAGCCCCCAGTCTCTTTCATCGGCGCCGGTCCGGGAGATCCGGAACTTTTAACCATCAAGGCCCAGCGGCTGATCCAGGAGGCCGACCTTGTCCTCTATGCCGGATCCCTGGTCCCCCGGGAAGTTCTGAGCTGGGCCAAGGATAACGCCGAAATCATGGACTCCTCGGGGATGACCCTGGAGCAGACCCATGCCGCCCTGGTCCAGTGCGTACACCAGGGTCACAAAGCGGCCCGGGTGCACACCGGTGATCCATCATTATATGGTGCCGTCCTGGAGCAGATGCGCCTTTTGCAGCAGGAGGGAATTGATTATCAGGTCATTCCGGGAATCACGGCCGCCTTTGCCGCCGCCGCCCAGGCCGGTATATCCTTCACCATCCCCGAACTGACTCAGACTCTGATCTTTACCCGCATGCGCGGACGGACACTGGTCCCGGACAAAGAACGTCTGCAGACCCTGGCCGCGCACCACTGCAGTCTGGCCATCTATCTTTCCGCCTCTCTGGTCCAGGATATGGTCCAAGAACTGCGGACCGGGGGCCTGCCGGATACAACCCCGATCTGTGTCGGGTCCAGTGTCGGCTGGCCGGGAGAGGAAATGCTGTGGACCGATCTGGCTCATGTGGAGCAGGATGTATCTGACCGGGGAATCACCCGCCAGGCTGTCTTTCTGGTCCTTCCCGGACAGGCAGGGGGCCAATCTCAGGTCTCCAGACTGTACAGTCCGGATTTTAGCCATGGATTTCGATCAGCCAGGATGAACGATGCATAAACGGGCCGTGTTCGCCCTCACCGCCCAGGGTGCAGAACTGGCCAGGGGCATGGCGGCGGGTCTGCAGGCCGATGTTTACCTCCCCCGGGCCTTGGCCGGAGCTCAGGATATGGGTTTTGCCAACTTCCATGCAGCGGTGGGTCAGGCCTGGACAGCCTATTCCCAGCTCGTCTTTGTTGCCGCCAGCGGCATTGCGGTCCGGACCATCGCCCCTCTGCTTCAGGGCAAGGACCGGGACCCGGCCGTGGTTGTTGTTGATCATCAGGGCCGGTTCGCGGTCAGCCTCATCTCCGGACATCTGGGAGGAGCCAACGACCTGGCCAGGGAAACGGCCTCCCTGACCGGAGGGCAGGCGGTGATCACCACCGCCACTGACTCTTTGGGCCTTTTGGCCATCGACTGTATTGCCAGAAGCAAGGAAATGGGCCTGGAGCCTGTATCCGGGATCAAGAAGATCAACGCCGCCCTGCTTCAGGGAGAGCCAGTGCGCGTTGCAGATCCGGAAGACCGCCTGGGCTGGAAGGATGGGCCGCCTGCCGGTTATACCCTCGAGCAGTCTGATCCCGGGTGCGGCCCCCTGGTCAAAGTTGAATGGCGTGAGGATGCAGGCTCAGAAGCCGATCTCATCCTCCGGCCCCGCTGCCTGGTAGCCGGGATGGGCTGCAACACCCAAACTTCAGGACGCGAAATTCAGGCACTTATCCGCCACGCATTCGCTGTCAACAACTTATCCTTGGCCAGCCTGCACTGCCTGGTCAGCACCAGCAAGAAAGCCCAGGAGCCTGGACTGCTTCAGGCCGCAGACGCCCTCGGCATCAGCCTGGTCTGCATCGAGCATCGCCTCCTCCAGGACGTTGACGTCCCCAACCCATCCGCCACAGTGCACAACCACATGGGAGTGTCCAGCATATGCGAAGCAGCAGCCATCCTGCACACCAATCACGGCCGGCTCCTGGTACCCAAGACCAAGAGCCGAAACGCCACCCTGGCCGTAGCCCTGCAACCTTAAGCCTGGTAGGCCTGGGGCCGGGCGCGGCCGATCTCATGGCCCCCAGGGCCAGGCTGGTTCTGGACCGGGCTGAGGTCATTGTCGGGTACTCTTCCTATATCCAGCTCTTGGACCAGGGCCTTGTGCACGGCAAAGAGGTTATCAGCACCGGGATGACCAAGGAGGTCCAGCGCTGTCGGGCCGCCCTGGATCTGGCCTGCCAGGGGCGGCGGACAGCCGTGGTCTGCAGCGGGGACAGCGGCATTTACGCCCTGGCCGGATTGATCCTGGAGCTGATGGAAGAAAGAAACCTGGCGGAAAGCATGGATTTGCAAATCGTGCCCGGCATCCCGGCCCTGGCCGCGGCAGCGTCCAGCCTGGGAGCGCCCTTGATGCATGACTTCGCCAGCATAAGCTTGAGCGACCTGCTCACCCCTTGGGAAGTCATAGATAAAAGGGTCCGGGCCGCCGCCGAGGCCGACTTCGTCATCATCCTCTACAACCCGCGGTCCAAGACCCGAACCTGGCAGCTGGAAGCCATTCGCTGCTTGCTCCTCAAGGTTCGCAACGGGGATACTCCGGTGGGAGTGGTCAAAAACGCTTCCAAAGATGACGAGCGAGTCGTTTTCACCACATTAGAGGGACTTGACACCGAGTCTGTGGACATGAAATGTACGGTGATTATCGGCAATTCGCAGACCAGGCGAATCGGTCATTGGCTGCTCACCCCCCGGGGGTATGCGGCCAAGTACGACCTGACAAAACAGAGTGGGGGATGACGTGCCAACCGCCCAGTGCAACGATATAGATATCTACTATGAGATTCACGGCTCCGGATTTCCAGTTGTATTCATCAGCGGCCTTGGGGCCGGAACATGGGCCTGGGAGCCGCAGGTCCCCTTTTTCAGCCGCAGCTACCGGATGCTATCCTTTGACAACCGGGGAGCAGGCCGGAGCGGCACTCCTCCGGGTCCCTACAGCATCGAACAGATGGCCCTGGACACGGTCCGGCTGCTGCATGCGCTGGATATCGAAGAAACGTTCGTGGTCGGACTGTCCATGGGCGGTATGATCGCCCAGGAGCTGGCCCTGATTCTCCCCCACCGGGTCCGGGGCCTGATCCTGGCCGCCACCCACCCCGGAGGCGATCTGCACGTCTCCGGCTCACCGGAAGTATACCAGCGATTGATGGACAACACCGGACTCAGCCCGGAAGAGATCGTGGAAAAGAACATTTCCGTTCTTTTCAGCCCGAATACAGTCACCCAACGGCCGGAGATCATCCAGGGTTATCGCGAGCGGCAGAAAACTATCCCGGAGCAGCCGGAGCACGCCTTTGCCGCTCAACAGAAAGCCATCCAAGGCTTTGACTGCTCCGGGCGACTCACCAGGATCAAGGCCCCGACGCTGCTCCTGGCAGGCGAGGACGACCAACTTATCCCCCCTGAGAACGCCCGGCGCATGGCCGAGCATATCCCGGACTGCCAGGTTAGGGTATTTCCACAGGCCGGACATCTTATCCATATGGAGCGAACCAAGGAATTCAACACAACTGTGGACGAGTTCTGCAAGGCCAGGGTGTAAACCGCGGCACTCTTGGGAGCAAGACGCTGCTACTTTTTTTGGCTCTTCGACCCAGAAAGTGGAATTGCCTCCATAAGAGTTTGCCGTCTCTTCTGTGTGCCACGAGCGGCAGGCCCGCACATTTTCTTGGTCCCGCCACCCGGCACTCACGTGTATGATACGCTTTCGTATGAAAAACTGTTATGAGTTAATAGTTGGGATAATCCAAATCGAAATCGGGATCGCTATCGAAATCGAAAGAATATGTCATTCCGTGCAGCAGGAAGCCTCAGTTTATGGATATCGATCCCGATCCCGATAGCGATTACGAAACCAAAGAAAGAAAAGGCTCTTCGACACAGAAAACAGTGATCTGCACGTGAGTAGCCGGGAGGGGGCAGGGATCCCCCTTTGGCGGGGCTTAGAAAATACCGGGCCGAAAGTGGGCATACAGAAGAGATGGCAAGCTCCAAAAATCCACAGGCTAGGTCGAAGAACCCTTTTTTTCATTGGCAGCAATTCTGGCTGGACAACAGCGGGGCGTCCATCCTCCGGACAAGGTCCCTGCTACTGCAGGCTGGATAATATTGCCGGTTGGACAGTATGGGATCTGACCGTCGTCTACTTGCTGATTATCTCTCTTACCACATACGAGCCAAACCATGCCCCAATATTCACCCCACTCTCATTCGACGCTTCAGGCCCCTGAAAGAATAGAACAACTCCGCCGCCTGGTGTGGATCATGTATGCCCTGTATGCAGGGACGATCATTTCCGGGTTCACCCTGATCATCGGCGTGGTCATGGCCCATGCCAAGGACAAAGAGGCCGGCATCCTGGATCCGATTCTGGCCAGCCATATCTCCTGGCTGATCCGCACCTTTTGGTGGACCCTGGCCTGGTCAGTTGCGGCGGCGATATTCTATGCCCTGTTCATCACCGCCCCTCTTGGCGCACTGATCACCCTGATCGCCGGAATCTGGTTCATGTACCGGGTCATCCGGGGCGCTTTGCGCCTGCACCAGGGAACGGGCATGCCTGTGGCTTGACCGGCGTTCTTCGAGCTCACCAGCCAACACTGATTCGGACCAGAAGCAGCCCGGCCGCGGTCAGGACCACTGCAGTCCCGGCCAAACGGTTGGCCTGCTGAATATGCTCCGGTCCCAGGGGATTTACAGGGTCTCCGAGCTTGGGCCGGCTGGAAGTCTGGCCGTGATACCGGCCCTCTCCACCCAGCTGGACCTGCATGAGCCCGGCCATGGCCGCCTCGGCCTGTCCCCCGTTGGGACTGGGATGCTTGTTCCGGTCCCGACAAAAGACACGCCAGCCTATGCCCGCCGGATAGCCCAGCAGCTTCCCGCCTGCTATGAGAGCCACGGCCCCGAGCCGGGCCGGGATCCAGTTCACCGCATCGTCAAGCCGGGCCGCAGCCCGGCCGAACTCCTTGTATCCTCCGGTGGTATACCCCCACATGGAGTCCAGGGTGTTCACCGCCTTGTACAGGACTGCCCCTATGGGCCCGAAAAGAAAGGCGAAAAACAACGGGGCAATGACCCCGTCCACGCTGTTTTCAGCCACGCTCTCCACACAGGCCCGGCTGACTTCAGGGCCATCCAGCTCCGCAGTCTCCCGGCCCACAAGCATGGACACCGCCTGCCTGGCCTCCGGAAGATCCCCCTGTGCCAAGGCCCGATACACCCGCATGCTGTGCACCCGCAGGTCCTTGGCCGCAAATGCGGTCCACAGCACAAGCACTCCACCCAGATCCCCGGCCAGGGGATGGATACGACCAAGCAGCCAGAGTGCGCCCCAGGTGACGGCTCCGGTGACGGCCAGAACCAGGATCACGCCCAGAGCTCCTGCTCTGGTCTGGTTCAAGGTCTGCAGGCGCAGGGGCTTTTCCACTCCAGCGGCCAGGGCCCCGATCCAGCGCACCGGATGCGGCCAGCCCTGGGGATCGCCGATCAGCTGATCCAGGACCAGGGCGCATATGATCTGCAACTCAAGGGGTATCATCAAAGCTCCAATCTGAGATTCTTCAGTCGCTACGCTCCTTCAGAATGACACGAGGGGGCATCTGACCCAGTAGCCGGATGAACCGCCAGCAGAAACTACAGCCCAAGCTCCCTCTTCACCCGATCCACATCCAGGTGCTCCCGGACCACATCCGCCAGGCGGTCCAGGGCCGGCTCCAGGTCGTAGCGGACCTGAACCGCGCCCAGGGGGGACAGCCCTTGGCGCACCCGCAAACGGTCGATGAACCAGCGCCGAAACTCGTCGGCATCGAACAGGCCGTGCAGATATGCACCCCATACAGGAGGGCTCATCCCCTCCGTCTCCAGCCCCCGGTCATCGCCCTGTCCCAGGCGAAGGACCGGCCGTCCCCCTTCGGCCCGGGAGCGGCCGTGATGGATCTCATAGCCCTGAACCGGCAAGCCGGACGCAGAGTGCACGCCCTGCCGCCGGGTCAGGGTCTTGTCCGTATCCAGGTCTGTATGCATGGGCAAGAGCCCCAGCCCGGACATTTCCTGTATTGCAGACTCCAGGCCATGAGGATCGCGAATCGTTCGTCCCAGCATCTGATATCCGCCGCATACGCCCACGATTTCGCTTTTCCCCTCTTGGGCCAGCGCCCGTATCCCGGCTCCCAATCCGCTGCGCTGCACAAATGCCATATCATTGGCCACGCTCTTGCTCCCGGGCAGAATCACAGCTGCGGGCTGACCGAGATCTTCGGCCCGGCGCACCAGCTTCAGGCGCACGTCCGGTTCCTGGATAAAGGGCTCAAAGTCCGTAAAGTTCGAGATATGGGGCAGATCCAGCACTGCGATCTCCACTCCGTCCCCGCCCTGGGCCTTCGCCGCCCGCCACCCGGACTTGAAGCTGACCGAATCCTCGTCCGGAAGTCCTAGCTCCTGGATATGGGGGACGACTCCCAGGACCTCCCGCCCGGTATGCCGCCGGGTGATCTCCAGGGCCGGATCCAAAAGGGATGCATCCCCCCGGAACTGATTGATGACAAACCCGGAGACCAGCTCCCGCTCCCACTGGGCCAGGACCTCCATGGTCCCCACAAATGAGGCGAAGACCCCGCCCCGGTCAATATCCCCGATAAGCAGGACCCTGGCCCCGGCCTGTCTGGCCATGCGCATGTTCACGATGTCGTGGGCCTTGAGGTTCACTTCCGCCGGGCTTCCCGCCCCTTCCAGAACCATGACCTCGTAGTCGGAAGCCAGGGAACCGTAGCATTCCTGCACCGCCTCCCAGGCCCGGGCCTTGTACTGCACGTAATCCAGGACCTGCATGTTGCCCACCGGCCGGCCCCGGACAATAATCTGGCTCCCGGTCTCGCTGTTGGGCTTGATCAAAACCGGATTCATGCGCACATCCGGGTCCAGTTTGCAGGCCTGGGCCTGGACCACCTGGGCCCGGCCCATCTCTCCCCCGTCCCTGGTGACAAAGGAGTTCAGGGACATGTTCTGGGCCTTGAACGGGGCCACCCGGTAGCCGTCCTGAAGCAGGATCCGGCCCAGGGCCGCGGTGAGAATGCTCTTGCCGGCATTGGAGCCCGTGCCTTGAAACATCAGGGCCGGCACCCGCCTTTGTGCTTTTGTGCAGGTCTTTTGACCGGCATGGTGCCCGGGTTTCCGCCCCAGGATATCGGCCAGGGACTGAATCAAGCGCTGGTTGTCCTCCCGGCTGCGGACTGCAACCCGGCAATACGTATGGTCCAAGCCCTGATAGTTGGCGCAGGTCCGGACAGCTATCCCCTGTTCAAGCATGGCCCCGGACAGGGAAACAGCATCCCGGGTTGTATCCTCCACTTTGCACAGCAGGTAGTTGGCCTCTCCGGAGACCACCCGCAGACCGGATATGCAGGACAGATCGGATACCAGCTCCGCCCGCAGCTCCGCGACCAGTTTCCGGGTCCGGTCCAGATACGCTTGGTCCCCGATGACCGCAGCTCCCACGTCCAGGGCCAGGGAGTTCACGCTCCATGGAGGCATGACCCGGCGGACAGCCTCAGCCACCCCTGAGGGGAACAGGCCGTATCCCAGCCGCAAGCCGGGAACGGCGAAAATCTTGGTCAGGGACTTGAGGACCACGATGTTGGCCATATCCGGATCAAAGGAAGTCTGCAGCCCGGGGACGAAATCAAGAAACGCCTCATCCACCACGAACAGGGTTCCGGGATGGGCAGCGGCGGTTTGGCATATCCCGGCTGGATCAAGGCAAACCCCGGTGGGGTTGTTCGGCTGGCCCAGGAAGACGATCTCGTTTCCCTTCAATCTGGATTCCAGCTGATCCCAGTCCAGAACAAACCCCTGCTCCGGAGGCAAGGGAACATGTTCTATTTCCAGTCCGGCCTGCTCTGCGGCCGTTGCATAATCCACATAACAGGGAGCGGGGATGACCGCCCGGGAACAGGCCCAGCTACGGGGCAGGGCAAAGAGGAGCTCGGTGGAACCGTTGCCCAGAACAACATGCTCCTGGTCCACATTGTGCTTTTCTGCCAGAAGCTCGCGAAGCTCCAGACCTTCCGGATCCGGGTAATGAACAATCCGGTCCAGGCTGCGGCTGACCACGGCCCTCAGGCACTCCGGCGGCCCCAACGGGTTGATGTTCGCGCTGAAGTCAATGATCGAATCCCTGTCCACCCCGGCCCGTCCGGCCAGTTCCCGGATATTTCCCCCGTGTCTGCCCATTCTCAACCCTTCTTTTTCCGCTTTCCTGCTTCAACTTTCGCCAGCCACTCAGCCTGGGCCTTTTGGTACTCCTCTTCGCTCTCCTTCCAGGCGTACTCTTCCGGATCCGGCTTTTCCCGTGTCCTGGGCCCTCTGCCTGCTCCGGGCAGATTCTGCATGGCCCGGATCAGTCTGTCCACCCAATTCAGGCCCGTGTGCGTGTCCTGATCGTCAGACATCAGCCACCTCGTGGTTTTGACTTTTTTCCCACAGCAGGACACAATCTGACACCTTTTTTGCCCCAAAGCAAAACCGGCCCTGTGCCGCACGTGATCCCGCCATGCCGGGTCTGAACAGTGAACTCTCTTATGGCCCACCCCTTCAGCCTTATCCGACCCTATTTCGCCGAAAAAAAGGCCGCCCTGGCCCTGGGCCTGATCAGTCTGATCATCGTGAACTTCCTGCAACTGCTCATCCCCAGGGTGATCAAATGGGCTGTGGACGATCTGACCGCCCTGTCTCTGGATACCACCGGCCTGCTTGTCTATTCCGGCCAGATTGCAGCCATCGGCTGCTGTATGGGGCTTTTCCGCTATATATGGCGCAACTGCCTTTTGGGCACCTCCCGCCGGGTTGAAGAAGGCCTGCGCAACCGGCTTTTCGCCCACCTGCAAAGTTTGTCCGCCCAGTACTTCGACGCCACCCGGACCGGAGACCTCATGGCCCACGCCACCAACGACATTCTTCAGGTGCGCATGGCTGCGGGCATGGGCCTGGTCGCCATCAACGACGCCGTGTTCCTCGGCCTTGCCGCCGTGGGCTTCATGCTGGCCATTGAGCCGGTGCTCACCCTCTTGGTCCTCATCCCCATGCCGATTATCATCCTGGGCACCCGCTTCTTTACCAAACGCATGCACCAGCGCTATCAGGCGGTACAGGCCAGCTTCTCCGATCTGACCGAGGCTGTGCGGGAACGGATGGCCGGGATACGCCTGGTCAAGGCCTACACCCTGGAAAAGGCGGAGATAGAGCATTTGAATGCGGAATCCGGGGCCTATGTCCATGAGAACCTGCGCCTGGTCCGGACCACCGGGGCCTTTTTCCCTCTCATGCTCCTGTTGACCAATCTGAGCATGGCCGTGGTCATCTATTTCGGCGGCAGGCTGACCATTGTGTCCACTATCTCTCCCGGCGACTTTGTGGCCTTTATCAGCTACCTGGGTCTTTTGACCTGGCCGATGATGGCTATGGGCTGGGTGATCAACCTCATGCAGCGGGGCAGGGCTTCCCTGGATCGGATCCAGGCCATACTGAACACCAAACCGGTCATTCACGACCCGGTCCGACCTCAAGCCGTGCCCCAAAGCCCACCGCCTGTGGTCTTTACAGGGGTCTTCTTTGCCTACCCTGGCGGACACCGGGCCCTGGAAGACATATCTTTCCAGCTTGCCCCCGGCCAGACCCTGGGGCTGGTCGGTCCGCCTGGATCAGGCAAAAGCAGCCTTTTGCAGCTCATCCCCAGACTCTACGACCCCGAACGGGGAAAAATCACCGTCCACGGTCTGGATCTGCGCAGCATTTCCCTCTCCGGGCTGCGCTCTCTGACCGCCTACGTCCCCCAGGAACCGTTTCTCTTTTCCGGAACCATCCGGGATAACCTGCTCCTGGGCAGGGAGGGAGCCACGGACCGGGACATGCTGCTCGCCCTGCGCAAGGCGGACATGGAGGATACGGTCCGCGGATTCTCCAAGGGACTGGATACCATTGTCGGTGAACGGGGGGTCATCCTCTCCGGGGGACAAAAACAGCGCATCGCCCTGGCCCGGGCCTTTGTCCACGCCGGTCCTCTCCTCATCCTGGATGATCCGATCAGCCAGGTGGACACCCAGACCGGACGGCGCATACTGGATCACCTGCATCCGGAAACCGAGAACCGAACCACCTGCATCGCCTCTCATCGCCTTGCCGCCCTGAGCACCGCGGACTGGATCCTGACTTTGGATCAGGGCCGGATAATCGAGGCCGGGACCCACCAGCAGCTTATGGACCAAGGCGGCTTTTACGCCCGCACCTTCCGGTTCCAGGAAATCGAAGAGGCCCTGAATGGTACATGATTACGGATACTTTGAGGAGGATCAGCTGGGCAAGCCTCAAGATCTGGGGATCTTGACCAGGCTGGCCCCGTTTGTCCGTCCCTACGCTGTCCTGGTCGGCCTGTCCCTGCTTTTGGTCCTGGTCATCACCCTCTGCGAGCTGTCTGTTCCCTATATGACCAAGATGGCTGTGGACCGGTATATCGTGCCGGCCCGTTCCGAACAGAGCGAGGGTCAGGATCAGGAATCCAGATTTCTGCGCCTTGACCCTCAGGATCCCCAGGTTCAAGGCGTCGTCCAGGACCATCCCCACCTGTTCCGAAAAGAGAAGGGCCGCATCCTGATCGCCTATGCCGATCTCTCAGAATTATCCCCGGAAAGCCTGGCCAAAATCAGGCACCAGGACCTGGAGGGGCTGGGCCTGCTGGTTTTGGCTTTTCTGGGAGTCATCAGCGTCAATTTCGGGGCCAACTTCGGCCAGCGAATGATCATGGAGCTGTCCGGCCAGCGGATCATGCACGATTTGCGCATGCAGCTCTACGCCCATGTCCAAGGCCTCTCCCTCTCATTTTTCAACCGCACCCCGGTGGGCAGGTTGGTGACCAGGATGACCAACGACGTCCAGAACCTGCATGAACTGTTCACCAACTTTCTGTCCTTTGTGCTCAAAGACCTGTTCATGCTCCTGGGCATTGCCGTCATCCTGCTGGTCATTCACTGGCAGCTGGCCCTGGTGTCCTTTGCGGTGATTCCCTTGGTCCTTGTCGCGGCCACCATCTTTGCCCGCCGGGCCAGACGGGTCTTCCGCATCCTGCGGATCAAGGTGGCGGAAATCAACTCCCGGTTTTCGGAGACCATTGAAGGCATGCGGGTCATCCAGCTCTTCGGCCGGGAAAAGGCGAACATGGACGGATTCCGGATCCTCAACCATGAGAACTACCGGGCCGGGATGGATCAAATCCGTATTCTGGCCGTTTTTCTTCCCCTGATAGAGGTCCTGGGATTTCTGGCCATGGCCCTGATCGTTGGCTACGGGGGATCGAGAGTTCTGGGCGGGAGCCTCAGCCTGGGGGCGCTGGTGGCCTTTCTCTCCTATATCCGGATGTTCTTTCGCCCCTTGCGGGACATGGCCGAAAAGTTCAACCTGCTGCAGAACGCACTGTCCTCTGCGGAGCGGATCTTTCAGATCCTGGACACCAAAGAAGAACTGGAACCTGCCGCTTCCCGGGCCCAAACCGGGGAGCCCCTCACAAGCGTGGAATTCGCCGGGGTATGGTTCGGCTACACCTCCCAGGAACCAGTGCTCAAAGACATTTCCTTCTCCCTGAGCCAGGGAGAACGCATTGCCTTTGTCGGGCCGACCGGAGCTGGCAAGAGCTCCCTGATCCATCTTCTGGTCCGCTTCTATGACCCCCAGCAGGGGCGCATTCTGATCAACGGGCGAGACATCACTGCCTGGGATATTACCTCTCTTCGATCCCGCATGGCCCTGGTCATGCAGGAGTCCTTTCTCTTCGCCCGAACCATCAGGCAGACCCTGCTCCAGGGGAATCCGGAACTGACGGACAGAGAAATGGTCAGTCTCTTGGAAGGAATGGACCTGTGGCCGTTGATCAGCAGGCTGGAGAACGGGCTGGATACTGTCCTCAGCGGGCGGGGGGCGTCTCTGTCCAGCGGTGAACGTCAGCTCCTGTCTATGGCCCGGGCCCTGGCCCGAGACCCGGACATCCTCATTCTGGATGAGGCCACCTCGTCCATAGATTCAGAATCCGAGCAAAAGCTGGGTCGAGCCATGAACCGTCTGCAACGGGGACGGACCTCCATCACCATCGCCCATAGACTGGCCACGGCCCGGCATGCAGACACTATCTACGTCCTGCACCACGGCCGGATTGTCGAATCCGGCTCCCACACCCAGCTCCTGGACCAGGATGGCTACTATGCCCGGCTGCATCAGGTGCAGGTATAAAAAGTGAGTTCACCCTAATTCCGGCTGCCGTGCATCTGCTCCCACTTGTCCACAACCGAGCGGGCCAGGCGGACTGAGGCCGCGTCGACCATCTTGCCCTCCATGGCCAGGCTTCCGCTGTGCCCCCCGGCTGCCTGCTCATAGGCAGCAACCACCCGCCGGGCCTGCTCCACCCGCTCGGGACTGGGCGAAAACTCTGTATTGATGGTCTCCAGCTGGCTGGGGTGAATCGCCCATTTGCCGTCAAAACCCAGGCCGGAGCTTAGCCGGCAGGAAGCAAAAAGGCCTTCGGGATCGGAGTGGTCGCCGTACGGGGCATCTATAACCTGCAACCCGTTGGCTTTGGCCGCAACCGCCAAGCGGCACAGGACACTGTACCAGCGGCCCTGCCCGGTCTCGCCCTCCCCGTGCCCACTGACCCCAATGGGGGGAGCCCCCATGGAGGCTGTAAAATCGGCCACCCCGAAGACCAGGGCCTCTACCCGGTCGGAGGACGCGGCAATGGCCTCAGCTTGGGAGAGGCCCTCCGCGGTCTCGATACAGGCCTCGATTCCGATCTTCCGGGTCAGGTTCAAGGCGGTCTCTATCTGAGACAGAACAAGGTCTATGGCGCTCACGTGCGCGGGGCCGGCCACCTTGGGCACCACCAAGACGTCAACCGATGTCCCGGCCTGTTCGACTATGTCTATGATGTCCCGATAGGCGTACGGTGTCTGCATGTCGTTTATCCTGCAGGCCCGGACCTTGGGACCGAAATCCGCCTCCTGAAAGCAGGCAATAGCCGCCCTGCGGGCACCTTCCTTATCCTGGACCGGGACACTGTCCTCCAGATCGAGCATAATCTCATCCGCATTCAGGCCCATGGCCTTGTGTACCATGCGCTCTTTATTCGCAGGCACGGACAGGACGCTGCGCCGCAAACGGATCACGTTCATTTGCCTCTCCTCTGCATCAAGTTTCCCTTGAATCTGCCGCTACTCTTCATTGTGCTCCGCCTTCTTGGGGCTCAGCCCTTCCTTTTGCTGATAGGAGAGCACGAAATCAACGGCGTCCGGCACACTGTTCACCCTTCCTTCAATCTGGGCCTTGAGCAGGGCCTCCCGGATTACCCCCACAACCGGTCCAGGCTGAAGACCGGTGAAGTCCATGATTTCGTTGCCGTTTAAGAGCGGCTCGGTCATTTCTTCGGGGATGTCAGCCCGCTCAAGGTATTTTAAGTTGTGATTGAACGCCTTGGTGCTTCCATCCCTGGCCTTGATATTGGCCCTGGCCATCTCCATAATCCGGGGATATTCGTCCAAGGCCTTGAATCTTCGAATCCCGCGCTCGGTGAGCATTGGATCGAACCGCTTGTGATGTCGGACCAGATGGGCAATGAGATCAATGTCTTCCGGCCACAGCTCCAGACGGCGAAGGATCAGCCGGGCAAGCTTGGCCCCTACATGGGGATGCTGATGAAAGGTCCATCTGTCCTCAGTGTATTCAACTGTGTGCAGTTTGCCGGCATCATGGAGCATGCAGGCCATGGTTCCGAACCAGTCATAGGGCAGTTGCTCTGTATAGTAGCGCATGACCTCAATGGTGTGCTCAAAAACGGTTTCCTCCTGCCCGCTTTCATTCTTCACCTGCCACACCCGGCTCAAGGCCGCGACTTCCGGAATCAAGCCGTGCAGGATCTGAGAATCGAACAGGAGCCGGACAAAATGCCACATATTCTCAGCTTCAACCTTGCGCCATTCGTCCATGATGTCGTAGACCGGCACATAATCAACCACGGCCCGGGCATGACGGACAATGGCCATCCATGTATTGGCCTCGATGGGCAGATTGAAGTTGACCGCAAACCGCAGAGCTCGAATGGCCAGCAGGAAATTGGAGCGCAGGGTCTCGTCCGGAAGCCCCCGCAGGCGGATTTCTCCACCATCCCAGCCTGCAAAGCCTTCGTCCGCTTCCACGGTGCCGTAAAAGATGGGGCAGGCCAGGTTGGCCGGAAGCTCGCCCCGTTCCTGGAGCTTATTGCGCAGGCGGGGAGTCAGTTTGACCATGGCCACGTCCATATGCGAGGCGGGCTCCACATCTGCGGCATACAGCCGAAACAGTGATTCACCTTCCCGGATCTCACCTACCTGGCCCTCCTGCCTGCCTGGGACGGCATGGGGGAAAAGGCGCTGGAGATCGGAGAAAGAAATATCCGTAGCCAGCTCCACCTCCTGTTCGTGGCCGTCCTCCAGCACTGCTTTCTGCAATCCGCTGTTTATGATATAGGCATCAAACCCGTTGCGGTTGATGGTCTTGCACATGGATACTGCATCCCGAAGGGGCTGGGGCATTGCTACCTCCTTACAATTATAATGAGGGCAAAAAGTTGGTTACTTTTTGTTCCCTGCACTGAAGCTGCACAGGTAATCAATTTCCGCTTGCTTCATACCCGACACGCCGGTTGTCCTGCATTCCGGATGGCCCGGCTGCTTTGCAATTCCGTTTGACTCATGCTAGCCTTTCACCAGTTTCTGGTCAAGATATTCAGTCAACTCGATATGTTATAATCTATAATGCTCACCCATACCTTCTGCCATCTCTCCCGAATCGGTCCGGCCACAGAAAGGTCCTGGTGGGAGGAAGGAATCCTGACCTGGGAGGACTTCCGGGCTTGCAGGCCTTCCCGGATGTCGCCCAAGAGGCATCAGATCCTGGCCCATGAGCTGGATGTTTCCCAGAAACGCCTCGAGACCGGCGACGCGGCCTACTTCTGGGCAAATCTTCCCAGACCCGAAACCTGGCGGGTGTTCTCCTCCTTTGTACACAGCACTGCCTATGTGGACATTGAGACCACCGGAGGGTGGGGCGGCCTGGAGCATATCACCACCATTGCCGCCTACGACCACAACCGGGTCCATACCTTTGTCCACGGTCAAAACCTGGAGCAGGCTGCGGATATTCTGGCCCGTCCCCAGCTGCTTGTCACCTACAACGGATCCTGCTTTGATCTGCCCTGCCTCAAACGGGAAATGGGGATTCCGGCCCCGGCCGCACACATCGACCTGCGCTTCCTGCTGGCCGGCCTGGGCTTTTGCGGCGGTCTGAAAGGATGCGAGCGTCAACTGGGCCTGGACCGGGGAGAGCTTGACGGGTTCGACGGATATATGGCCGTCATCCTCTGGCACCTCTATACCACCCGGCAGGACAGCAGGTACTTGACCACATTGCTGCGGTATAACTGCGAGGACGTGATCAATCTGGAGCTGCTCATGGTAGAGGCCTGGAACCGGAAAACCGGCCATCTGCCCTTTTCAGCCCCCCATTTGAGCCTCCCGCGCCCCGAGCTTTTCCCCAATCCCTATCCCCTGCATCCAGAGGTCCTGGAGGATATCCGGCCTTTTTTTTCCGGTTCTTCGACCTAGACTGTGGATGTTTGGAGTTTGCCGTCTCTTCTGTAGGCAATTCCACTTTCTGTGTCCAAGAGTCTTTTTTTCTGAGCCGAGGTCTGTCTACAGTCCGCGGCTGGATCGACTCTTAAAACCAGCTACATCCTCTTGGCGATCTCGTGATGGCTGACCACAATCCGGCTCAAATAGCCCACGGTTTCCTGAAACGGGGGCATCCGGCCGTAGGTTTCATATCCGGCCCTGTCGGTATAGGTTCGGGACAGCCCCGCATTATAGGCGGCAGTGGCCGCCAGGAGATTGCCGTGCCGTGCCCGGAGGTTTTCGGCCATGATCCGGATCATCCCCTGGATGGGCTTTTTGTAGGTCACCCGCTGATCAAAACGGTAGAGGAATCTGACATCCCGGGAGTTGAAGATGCTCCGCCCCTCGTAGTTGGCCCGCAGGAATGCCCTGTATTCCGATCTGGCCTCAGAGATCCGTTCATCCAGGACCTCGAGCTGCTCCAGGCGGGACAGGTCCAGTTCCGGATCCAGATCCCCCCCGCCTGAGGCCAGGACCTTGAGGACTTCCTTTAGCTTGGTACGGGCATTGCGGAATAAAGCCGGATCGGAATTGATCAGCTCCCTGCGCTGTTTCTGCAGCTTTTCCAGCCGCTTTTGGGCCGAAGCTGATTCCGGGCGCTTGAGCTCGGCCTCGGGCA
The DNA here is from genome assembly GCF_000620765.1 of Desulfovermiculus halophilus DSM 18834. NCBI lineage: Bacteria > Pseudomonadati > Thermodesulfobacteriota > Desulfovibrionia > Desulfovibrionales > Desulfohalobiaceae > Desulfovermiculus > Desulfovermiculus halophilus. The sequence continues at coordinate 192,341 of NZ_KK211185.1, read as the reverse complement.
CTTTGCTGTTCTCCGGGCATATCATTCCTACAGATTGGGCGGTTGCGGACATGAACTGGCAGATTCCCACCGCAAAGGCCCAGGACACCGCAAACTCATAATAGAATGACTCTTCCATCATCTGGGCCATGATCCAGACCGGATCAACCGGGTAGACATCTTCGTGCTCCGGGATGAACTGCATGACCCAGTAGGCGATATTGACCACCCTTTTCTCCATGTCGATCTCAGCCGCGGGACGTCCCCATATCGGAAGATCACCCTGTCCGTACCAGGCATCGATCAGATCCAGTACGGCCCGTCCCATGCGGTATTCATAGTTCTTCCGCGCCTGCGCGGTCCTGGGGATGGTTTCGGTCCTGGGCTGGATAATCTGCACCCCGGACCCATACTGCTGGGTCCGTGCACTGCCGAGCCCTGGGTACAAGCACCCCGCTCCGGCAGCAGCCAAAGCAGCCATGGCTTCTCGTCTGCGCATTCGTTCCTCCAGAGGCCGGTCCTTCCGGCCTGGCAATATCTTCTCTTTCCTGCGGCCCCCTGCTGATGCTCACCGTCACTTCGTCCAGCTTGGACCCTTGAATACAGCACATACAATCGGTTCTTCGACCTGGTTGTACAGCGACACTTTGATATGGTCGTACCGGGGATTGGTCCCCGGCTTCGACCATGGACACTGTGAGTTCAGGACAATGTCGCTGTAGTGCTAGCTTGTGGACTTTTTCAAGTTTGCCATCTATTGGGTATGAAATTCCACTTTCAGCATTGAAGAGCCGGGATTATTAACCTCCTCAAGCGGAGCGAATCGGATCAAGATTCAGGTGCAGGACCGCTTTCAGCCCACAATGTGCGGCTGAAGGCCGCTTCCAGCTTCTGATCCCGGCTGTAGATATCCTTCCGGAAGTGGGTTCGGCCCTCGTCGTCCACCCAGGCCGTCCAGTACAGCAGATGGACCGGGACCGGGCGGGAGAGATGGATGGTCTGGGTCTCCCCGCTCTGGATGGCCCGGCGCAAGGACTGCATGCTCCACCCCTGTTCCGACTGAAGCAAGGCAAGGGCCAGCCGCAGGGGGTGCTCCACCCGGATGCACCCGGAGCTGAAGTCCCTGGATACCTTGTTGAACAAGTATTTGTTCGGCGTATCGTGCAGATACACCGCAAACGGATTGGGAAAGATAAACTTGATCCGGCCCAGGGCATTGTCCGGTCCTGGCTCCTGGCGGATGCGATATGGAAACGACTCTGGGTCCACACTCTCCCAGTCAATGGTGCTCGGGTCGATTTCTTCGGCTTTGCCCCCCCATCCGGACAGCAGGGTCATGGAATGCTCCTGGAGGTATTTTGGATCCTGCTTCACCTTGGGCAGAATATCTTCAATCATGATGCTCCGGGGGACATTCCAGACCGGGTTGAGGACGATATGGGAGATTTGATCGCTGAAGACCGGGGTCCTCCTGGCGGTCTTGCCCACGATGACCCGTTGGCGCATCTCTCTCCCCGGGCCTTCGGAATAGACCAGACTGAAATCAGCCACATTGACCCGCACATGGGGAGTCCCCAGGTCGCGGGGGATCCAGCGCCAGCGTTCCATATTCAGGGCCAGCTGCCGAGTCCTTTGCCGAGCGGATACATTCAGGGCATCCAGGGTCTTGGGGCCAACCACTCCGTCCACCCGCAGTTCATGCCGAGCCTGAAAGCGACAAACGGCTTTGTGTATTCGGGAGGTAAACTCCAGCCCCACGGTGGCGTTCTCAGCCTGAGCCAAATCATGGGTGGCGTGCAGACGCTGTCCCAGGGCGGGGATCCTCTCGGATATATCCCCCTGGGACAGGTTCTCGCCTGAAGGAACCGAGGTCCATCCCCCGGACTGGACCAGGCGGGCATATTCTTCCCAGGCCCGGCGAAGCCTGTGATATCCGGCATGAGGCGGAAGCTGTTCGCGCAGCTCCTTCTGAACGGATGTGGTTTGCAAAGCCCTGTGCAGGGCGCCGACCAAGTCCGGGGCATGGGCATGAGCCATCCAGGATGGGTGCAAAGTCTCTGGATTCACCCGGCCGGCCCGCAGATGTCCGGCCAGGGTCAAAAATGCGTCAGTGAGCAGGATGTCCGCATCAGCCGCTTTCCTGGCGTCCAGCTTCGGGAGTTGCTCCTGGATGCTGGTCAGGAGCCTTTCCAGTATGCCGAGGTGATAGTCGGAAGGATTCATGCCCTGATGGGCGGAATCGCGGATGGACTCAAGCATGTTCCGGGCCGCTCGCATCTGGCCTTGTTCCAGTCCCCAGACCGGGCTGTACTCATGCCGGGCATAGAACTCGGGCAGCAGCTCCACACCGCAAATGAGCTCGCCCTGGCAGGCAAACCTTCGATTTTCCAAGCGATCCCGAATAGTTTCTGCAATCCGGTCATGCCGGGATGATGCCGCAGGAGATGCAGGAGGAGGCTGGGAAAAGGCAGCCGGTGCTTCCCGGGGTCCGATAAGACAGACGGCCATGCACAGCACGGCTGGTAAAAGCGGACCGACACATCTGTATATCTTCCTCTGAAAACTTGATATCCTCCGCGTCCCGCGGCCTGTATCTTCACCCACGATGCAGTTCATACCTCCATCAAAAGTGTCATTTGCGGCACATGCTGGATATTCCGGCAACCAGCCGAAGATGCACCTCCGGAATCCGTCGGCTGATTCACGCTTCTTCCGGTCCCTTGCCCGGCACCTTGCGCTGAAACAGAAACTGCTCCCCGTTCTCAGAGCTGAGCCGGTGCATGAGTATGGTGTACAGGCGGATCTCGGTCTGCAGCACCTTGCGCAGGATCCACAGATACTCCTGGCTGGGCTTGGAAACCGAAATCCCGAACCTGGAGATAAATCCGTCGACAAGGCTCTCTGTATGCGGGCCGTACACCTGGCAGGACAGCCGGTCCTTGAGCTGCCAAATCCGGTGCTGATACCGGTCCATGGCCATGGACCTCTCCTCTTCAGCCGTTCTGCCCCCGGCGGCCCGATCCTCGGCCTGAGCCTGATGAAACGAGTCCAGCCTGTCCTGGAGGTATGTGTTCAGGCAGGTCTGCAGCTGTTCCCGGTCATATCCCCCACCTTGCATGCCCATGCCCCCCATCATGTTTTCGAGTCCAGAACCTGAGGGTTGGCTATGGAATGGGCTTGACCGCCTTGGAGCACGGCAAGGGCGTTTTCAGCGGCCATAAACCCCATCTTTTCCCGGGCCTCCACTGTAGCGCTGCCGATATGCGGAGCGAGGACCACCCGGTCCAAATCATGCAACCCGGGGTGAACAGCCGGCTCGTGTTCATACACATCCAGGCCGGCTCCGGCCAGCTCTCTCTTTTTCAGGGCTTCGACCAGGGCCTGCTCATCGATCAAAGCACCCCTGGCCGTATTGATCAGTATCGCCCCCGGCTTCATGGTCTGCAAAGCCCGGGCGTCGATCAGATGATGCACCTGTTCGGAATAGGGCAGATGCAGACTGACGATATCCGATTCGCCAAGCAGGGCCTCAAAGCTGACATGCTCGGCCTGGGGAAGGGCCTCTTCAGGCGGCAGGGGGGTGCGCTTGGAATACAGGATGCGCATGTCAAAGCCCTGCGCCCTTTTGGCCACCGCTCGTCCGATCCGGCCCATGCCGACTATGCCCAGGGCCCGGCCGCTGAGCTCCCGGCCCAACATCAGCAAGGGATCCCAGCCCTGAAAGGAGCCTGCTCGTACATACCGGTCAGCTTCAGGAATCCTTCGACTGACGGCCAGAATCAAGGCCCAGGTCAAATCCGCGGTTGCCGAGGTGAGAACTCCCGGCGTATTGCACACAGGTATTCCCCTGCGGGTTGCCGCATCCAGATCGATATTGTCAAAGCCGACTGCATAGTTGGATATTACCCGCAACCCGGGCAGGGCTTCAATGACCTCACTGTCCACAGTGTCCGTGAGCAGACAGAGCAGGGCCTGACATCCCTGAGCCCCCTCGATGATCTCTTCTTTGCACAGTGGACGGTCTTGGGGATTGCTTGTGCAGCGAAATCTGCTGTGCGCAAACTCCATGACCGCCTGGGGCAGTCGCCGGGTCACAAAAAGACATGGCCGGTCTGTCATGCGTTCCTCGTTAAAGCATCCCCGCAGGGCTTTGTAATCGTATTTTCAGCATGTTTTTTCACTATCGAGCACCCCCTCAGTAAGATTGGACCCCTGAAAGGTAAGTCCAAAATCCTGAATAACCGTCTCCGCCGCCCTCCGGCCGGAATGCAGGGCCCACTGCAGGCTGGACAGGGATCCAAGATCTCCGGCCAGATACACCCCGGGCCCCATTCGGATCCGGCGGCGAAACGGATTCGGTGTCGGCGGACGCTGAACCGGCAAGGCCCGGGGGATGGTGTAGCTTTTCAGATGCTTCCACGCCTGGACTTGAGAACCGAACCACTCCCCGGCCTGACTCAGCACAGCCCGGAGCAGCTCATCATCTGCAACTGCGCTCTGCCCTACGACTGTAACCGATATCAGGGACAGCCCCTCGGGGGCATATCCTGGAGCCACCTGGCTGGGAACGCACATGCTGGTAATGGGCCCATTGCCCTTTGAATCCAGGATAAGCAGGGGTTCACGCAAGGGCGGCTCCGGGGCCTGAAAATAGATGCAGCGCACACTGCGATAGGGATGCCGGTTGTGCATATCCAGGAGTCTGGCCGCCTCCATGCCGTCACAGGCCACCACCACAGTCTTGGCCTGGATCTCTTGACCGGACTTCAAGGTAACCGTCCCGGGCTTGATACGGCTCACCGGAGCATTCAGAATCATCATCTCGGGAGGAAACGACCGGGCCAGCTGCCTGGGAACAGACATTATCCCCTTTCCGGGCAGGGCTGCATCCCCGGAAGCGAAGACCCGGAAGACAAACTCAAACATCCGGCTGGTGGTCTGGAGCTCGGGGTCAAAGAATACAGCCGTGAAAAAGGGACGGAAAAAACGCTCTATGATCCGTTCCGAAAATCCTGCCCGGGCCAAGGCTTCACCCATGGGCCGCTCCGGCTCTTGAAACAGGTCCTGCACCGTGGAGCGGAGCACACGCCGCCGTAACGCCCACAAGCGCACCTTGTCCTGGAGTCCGCCGACTTGGGAGAAGACACTGCTCAGGGCATGCCTGGGGTCCCGGAATGGATCGGCAAACCGGATCCACCGGTTGTCGTGGCGGATCAAGGCTCCGGACTGAAAGGGGTGCAGGTCGAGGGAATGATAATCAAGCTGCCGCTTGGCCTCGGGGTAGTCGGTCTGCAAAACCTGAAATCCGCGGTCCAAGAGAAATCCCTGGACCTGATCGGTCCGCAGGCGGCCTCCGATGTCGTCTTCAGCCTCGACAACAACGGTATCCAGTCCATTGGCCCGCAGAAGCCGCGCGCAACTGAGCCCAGACGGCCCGGCCCCGATCACACACACATCAGCCATGCGCCTCTCCGCGAATTTTCTCGCCCATGCCTTCCCCTGCATCCCGCTTATCACCAAGGGAGTTCCCCTGCACTCTGCACCATGGAACGCTAAAGTGGATACGACCGATTGTCAACGCGGCCCGGGGCCATTCCCGGGCCGTCCCTCCGGCAGCCCTATTCCCAGAACAGGCACCTGTTGACTTCAAACCAGGCCAGTCCACTGGGGACGGAAGCCCCTGTGCACGGGCTCATGATCCCGGCCAGGACAAAGGTGTCCATGCTGGCGTGCAGGTCAGCCGGGGCAGGCAGACTCTGCACCACCTGATGGAGCAGCCCTGCCTCAAATTTAAACGACCGGACATGGGTCTTGGCCCCTTCAAACAAGGCAGCCATAGACCCCGCCTGCTCTCCGGCACAGGCATCCAGCACGTCGCGTACTGCCTGCTCAGGATCCAGCTTTCCCTCGTCCCTGGCCCTGGCCAACAGTATCCTGGCCACTCTGGGCATGAAGTAGCTTTCGTCCGGCGTCAGGCGAAGCCCGCATGAATCCCATCCCTGGCTGGGCCGTTTCTGGACCGGGACAATGGCCCGCTCCTCAAATGCGGTGAGCAGAGATTCGTTTTTGTCCTCCACCGGCAGATCTATATTTGCATAGGAGGTGCACTCCTGCTCCAGGCATGCATCGAAAATCCGAGCCAAGTCCGCAGCTTCCGGACCGAACTGATTGATCAGGCACTGTTCGAGCCGTTGAGTTCCTGTAGCCATTGTCTCCTCGCTTTTAGGTTAAACTAGCCCACATGCCCTGACGGGCACGCTTTCGCTAACGAAACATACAAACGATTTCGATACCGATTGAAAGTGGTTACCCATTGTCGGTGATTTCCTTTCTTCGGGTTCGTAATCGATATCGGGATCGGGATCGATATCCATAAACTGAGGGTTCCTGCTGCACAGAATGACATATTCTTTCAATTTCGATAGCGATCCCGATTTCGATTTGGATTCTCACAACTATTAACTAATAACTGTTTTTCATACAAACAATCCCACATGCCTTCCAAGGCGCAGACACGCTTGCGCTGACGAAGCATGAAATGTGTCGAGGATCCATTTTTTCAAGCCGTCTTTCGCTCCCAGGAGAGGGCGCGCAGTATCCCTATCAAGGATCAGATTCCCCCTCAATCCGCATAACGACCATGGAGATATCGTCTTTGAAGTTCTCACTTCCGGTAAACAGCTGCAGTTGGTTCAGGAGATGGTCTATAACTTCATGGGGATGGGCACTGCTTTGTTCGCGGATAAGGGAGCAGAGTCGCTGCTCGCCGAAAAAATCCCCCATTTGGTTCCTGGCCTCGGTGATTCCGTCGGTGTACAGCACGAGCACATCCCCGGGCTCCAGCCGCTCTGTCTTTTCTTCATACTCCACCTCCGGCTTGATCCCCAGGATGAGCCCCTCTGCGTCCAGGACCTGAAACTCCTGCCGCCTGCTTTTCCAGATCAAGGGCAGGTTATGCCCGGCGTTGGAGTATGCGATTTCCCTGCTTTGCGGGTAGTATTTCAGATAGAACATGGTGATGAACATCTCAGTCTTGACCAGATTGGTATGGAAAAATCTGTTCAAGTCCCTTGAAAGTCTGCTGGGCTGCTTCCTGCTCAAGGACTGGGCCTGAATGAATGTCCTGACCTCGGCCATAATCAAGGCAGCGGCTATATTGTGGCCGGAGACATCGGCAATGACCAGGTCCAGGGAGTCGTCGTCGTTGACCAGAAAGTCGTAGTAGTCCCCGCCCACATGATCGGCTGTCACACAGACTCCAGCCAGGGAAGCGCCCGGAACATCCGGAGGGGATGTGGGCAGAAGGCCGAGCTGGATGTTTTTGGCGATCTCCAGCTCCCGTCTATACTGGCGGGCGGCGATAAGCCGCTCGGTCTGGCGGGCATTGCGCCAGGCAATGCCCAACTGAGCGGCAATGCTTTCAAAGACCTCGATGAATTCTTCTGTAAAAATGCCCTTGTCTGTGCGGGAGAAAGCGGACAGGACCCCCACGGGCCTGCCTTCCACAGCTATCGGGGCATGGGCGAAGGAGGTGATTCCCTCCCGCTGCATGATCTTTGCAGAAACCGGCCTCTCCACCCCATCCGTATCGTTGACCACCTGAATGGTATTGGTCAGAAAGGCCTCTCCAATCACGGTATCAAGGTTCACCTCCCGGTCCGCATCATCAAGATGCTGCATGCTCATGCCCTTTTGACTCATCAGCCGCAGCTTTTTGCCCTGCTCATCAACGATCCGGACCACACACAGGTCGAATGGAAACTGCCGGGTCAAAAGATCCAGGAGATTGTCCATAATTGTTTGCAGGTCCTGCCCGCTGGCCACCACCTTGGCCGCCTCAAACAAGACCTGCAGCTGTTCCCGGGTTGCAGCCCTGCTGATATTGACCGACCCGAAAATGTCAAACACATCCTCCATCCTGCTTCCGCGGGCGGCCAGGTAGTTTTCGACAATGATTCGGGCCAGAGCGCTGCCCACATACCCGGCCAGGGTCCTTTCCGTAAAATCCTTGATCTCCGGAAGCTCCGGGTCAACGATTCGCCTCTCACCCAAAAAGGCACTGATGGCTGCCTGGGCCTTCTTCTCTCCGATAAACTTGCTCATCAACTGCATCAGCTCATCCGCAGTCGGTGCCTTGCTCAGCCGCTGCTTCTTGGCAACCACCCCAGTCTTGCTGAATATATCCACAAATCTGGCGGCCTGTTCCTTTTGAACCTCATCCTGGCCAAAGAGAAAGGACAGGCTGACCAGGGCGCCGACATTAAAAAACATGGTCCAGAGCAGGGAATGGCTCCACATATCCAACCCCTGCATTCCAAACAAATGCAGCGGACAGAGGAAACCGAGATGAAGCAGGCAATCTTCCAGGATCTCCCCACCCAACCAGCCGGAAAAGACAAAGGATGGAACCAGAAGAGTATAGAACCAGACGATGAACCCCAGAATCAATCCGGTTAGCACCCCGATTCGGTTGGCCCGCTTCCAGTACAGGCCGAAAAGTACGGCTGGGGCGAACTGGGTGGCACCGATGAAGGAGATGAATCCGATCTTGACCAGGGTGTAGGATTCACCGATTACATTGTAGAATCCATACCCGACCAGGATGGCCACAAATATGCAAATCCGCTTCAGATTGATCAACAGGCCGGATATGTCGTTCCCGTGCAGGGACTTGATCTTTAAGATGACCGGCATGAGCAGGTTGTTCAACATCATGGTGGACAAGGCCACCGAGGAGAGCATGACCATGCCGGCGGCAGCGGAAAAACCGCCGACAAAGACCAGGAGTCCCAGCCAGAGATGGTCGGCCATCAAGGGGATGGAGACCACAAAGTAGTCGGCCTGACCCGCGTCTCCGTCATTGAGCAGCAGACCTCCCAAGGCAACGGGGATGACAAAGATATTGATCAAAAAGAGGTAGGCCGGGAACCGCCACATAGCCTCGAGGATATGTTTTTCCCTGGTGTTTTCCACCACCATGATATGAAACTGGCGGGGCAGGAACATAAAGGCCATCATGGACATGACGATGAATGTGGCCCATGTGGTATACGAGCTGAACTCGGAATCAAGCAGCAGGAGGCCTTGTTTTTCCGGGAAGCGGGACAAAAATTTGGCAAAAATGTCCCCGAATCCGTCAAAAAGACCATAGGTTACGAAAACACCGACCATGAGAAAGGCGAAGAGTTTGACCACAGACTCCAGGGCTATGGCCGCCACCAGCCCCTCATGCCGTTCAGAGGCATCCAGATGTCTGGCCCCGAATATAACGCTGAAAAGCCCCAGCAGCAGGGCCAGGATCAAGGTCGTATCCACCCGCAGGACATGGGAGAAGAAGGAGGAATCAGTTCCCATGACGTCTTGCCCTGGAGCGGATGCGATCAGAGTAAAGGTTTCCGACACCGCCTTAATCTGCAGGGCTATATAGGGCATGATTCCGATCACGGCGAAGATAGTGACCACGGCACCCAAGAACACTGATTTGCCATACCGGCTGGAGATGAAGTCGGCGATGGAAACCAGCTTGAGTTCCTTGCTCACCCGAAGCATCTTGCGCAGGAAAAACCACCAGGTGAAGGCCATCAGGGTCGGCCCCAGATATATGGCGATAAAATCAAGGCCGGTGGTTGCCGCCCGCCCCACACTCCCGTAAAAGGTCCAGGAGGTGCAAAACACGGCCATGGACAAAGTGTAGACCGTGGGGTTGGCGATTATGCTCCGATTTTTCTTCCCCTTGTGCTCAGCCCAAGAGGCGGCGGCAAAGAGCAGGGCAAAGTATCCCAGGATGATCAGGGACAAGACACCCACATGTATCATTGCAAGCTTCCTTGATCACTACGGGATATATCCCTGGGCTGCTCCTCTTCGAAGGTCAGGCCCCTGGAAAAGAGGTAGATGACCAGGATGGACAGAGGCCACCCCACCAGGAGGTACACAACAGATAGGGGAATGCCGAAGATGAGATATACCTTGTCAAAGATGATCAAGAAGGGGTAATTGAGCATGACCAGTCCCAGAAGAAATAAAAAACGCCACATCTCTGTGATCGGGGGCGGAGCATTCTTCTTGGTTCTATGCAGATGCATCTTCCAATTCCTCCTGGTCATGGTCAGCTGCCGACCTTGGCAGTCTACGAAAAATGAGCTGATTCCCGGTCTGCAGGACTGAAAACATGCAGGATATGATAAGCTGGACCCGGGATCTTTGCAATGTGTTGACCGCAATTGACCTACTCCACACAGACCTTTCCTGGAGAGATTTCTGTGAATAACCTGCCGGAAGTGAAATCAATCGCCGACCTGGCCTACGGCCGGGATCCGTACCTTGATGCCTGGCTTTTGCACTTTATGACCAAAAACAACCTGGAGCATTTGATCGCTCCGGACAAGAACGCCTCCCTGGACCAGCTCCGGTTTCTGGTCGATATGCAGGAGGGGCAGTTTTTTGCTCCCTGCACGGACTGGATGCTGGACAACCTGCTCAAATCGGAGATGACTGCTGAGCTGCGGAACGAGTACCGGGCCACATGGCGCAGGCTGGTCCTTCTGATCCGGCACATCCCGCTGGATCCGTATCTGCGGCGAAAAATCGTCGCCTTGTGCCGCTACAAGTTTCAAAACACCCTGCGCTACCCATTTGTCATTCCCTCCCGGCTCATGAAATGGCTTTTGACCATCTTTCTCAGCCAAAGTGCGCTTCAGGATCCTTACCAGGAGCGGAAAAAGACATTCAATGCCCGGGCCCACAAGTTCATGCATACAGCCCTGTTCAAGAGATTCATCAGCGCCTGTCCCAGTTCGACCATGGGCTGCAAGAGGATCCAGGACTTGCGCTGGCAGCTGGACATCCTGGAGTTCAAGCGCCTCTTTTGCCTGTCCACCTGGAACGCGATCTGGGAAATCGAGGACTTTTCTCCGCAGCCCGACGAAGTGGACCGGGAGATCGGCAGGGATTGGACAGATTTCGAACAGACCATGACCGATATCTTCGGAACCCAGAACCGGGGGATGAAGATCCTGTACGTGCCCAACTCGGCCGGGGGCATCCTCTTTGACCTGATGATTGTCCAGGCTTTTCACCGGCTGGGACACAAGGTCATCCTGGCCCTGAAGGAGGGGTTCTACTATGACTACCCAATCTTCTGGGACTATGAGAACGACCCGGTGCTCTCCGAGTTCCTCAATGGCGCACGGCTGATCGAAGACAGCAACATCTCCAAGAACGACCTTCTGGACACGTTGCGGGCCAACGACCTGGTGGTCATTTCAGACGGCACCAGGGAAAGGCTGAATATGTACCGGACCTCGGTCACCTTTGCCCGGGCCTGGAAAGAATCGGATGTAGTCATTGCCAAGGGCAGCGGCAACTACCACCGCCTGGTGTACAGCTCCCATCAGTTCACCCGGGACATACTGGCCTTTTACCGGGATGAGGACGGAACAGTGCACTTCAGCTACAAGCCGAAATCCCCCAAGGTGGACATCCACTCCGAAAAGGATCTGGTGCTCAAGGCTGAACGGATTAAGCGCCGGATGCTCAAGGCACATGACAACGGGCAGAAGGTCATGTTTTACAGCGCGATCGTGGGCAGCATTCCGGGTCAGACCCAAACCGCCATTACGGTCCTGAACACTTTTGTCCACTATCTGCGCACCAAGCTGGAAAAGACGTACATCATCAACCCGGCCGAGCATTTCGAGTCTGGCATGGATGCGGACGATCTGATGTATATGTGGGAAATCGTTCAGCGCAGCGGTCTGCTGGATATCTGGAGGTTCCAGACCGTGGAGGATATTGAAACCAGCTTCGAGCTCATGGGGGAAAAGATTCCGCCGATCTGGGCCGGGAAGGACGCGACCTACTCCACCGGATGCACCAAAGAGATGCAGATCGCCCTGGAGGTACAGCAAAAATATCCGGAGATGCAGATCATCGGCCCCAACCCGGAACGTTTCTTCCGGCGGCGGGAATACGGGATAGGCAAGTTTTTCGACGCCAGCATGGAACGCCGGTTCGTCCGCAGATCCTGACCCCCTGGCCTTGGTTCACCTGGTTCAGGCCCGGCGGCCGAAAAGACGGCAGCCATGCGCAGGCGCGTGGCTGCCTCTACTTCTGCGACGAATATTCATTCTACAGCGGCATTTTCCTGAACTCACAGTGTCCTTGGACCAATCCCCGACAAGGTCATATCAAAGTGTCGTTGTCGTATTCAGTGAATTCGAAAGATCAATCCTCCATGCCCCCTGCTGCCTGGGAGAGGTCCAGAACAAGGTTATGCACCTCTCCGCCCGCATCGTCCTTGAGCTGCAGACGCAGCTTTGCTGCCGAGGGAGCTTCACCGGGAAAGAACAGAAACCCTCGTCCCAGCATGCGCGGTCCAACGGTCCGGTTTTCCAGATTCTTGTCCGCCAGATCCTGGCTGATCCGGCGTTCAGCCTTGTTTGAGGCCAGCTCTTCGCTTCCGCCCAGGACCGCGCCTCCGGCAGCTCCGACCGCAGCGCCCTTGCCCAGGGCTGCGCCCACGTTTTCACCGGTCAAAATACCCACAGCCGCCCCGACCACGGCCCCGCCGGCAGCTCCGAGAAGCGATCTCTTGCCGGCCTGGCCCGCGATCCGGGCGTATTCCGAACTCTCCTCCACCCGTTCATAGGCTGTTTGCCGGTCCAAAAGATTCCAATAGTTGCCTTGATCGTCGATGAGAAAGGTCTGTCCGGGTACGACCGTCAGAGAGTTCGTCCCAGCATTGTCGATGACCACTTGCACCGGAAGCAATCCGGCCTTGCGGATGTTGAAGCCAAAGGCCTGCTCGGCCTTTTCCGGATCATCGTAGGCCACGGAGGCTACCTGGGCTCCGGCAGCCGTCTGCATGTTGGCTATGGATTCCGGCGGCCTGAAAGGCGTTTCCTGGCTTTTGTACCCGGTACATGCTGCAATCAGCATCAGCATTCCCAGGCTGAAAAAAATGCGTTTCATAAGTGTTCTCCTCATCGGCTTTTCAGCCGCCGGCTCACGGTTATCTGACGGGTTGCTTTCCCAGTGCATTCACGATAGACAGACGGCTCCTTTCAGTCAACTCCCATATCGCGGACGCGCGCATGCAATTCCTGCTCATATTCAACCAATCACTCCTCCCCCTGCTGCTCATTGTAGGCATCGCCATTTTCTGCCAGCGCTTCTTTCAGCCGGACATCAAGCAAATCGCCGGTCTGGCCCTGAATGTCTTCGCCCCGCTTTTGGTCTTTGATTCCCTGACCCGGCATCAGACCACACTGCCCGAACTCTGGCAGCCGTTTTTGTTCATGGTCCTGCTCACCGGGGCCATGCTGATCCTGGGCAGGCTGGCGGCTTGTGCCCTTCGCCTGTCACCCCAGGATCGAATATCCTTCATATTGGCCTGCTCCATGATCAATATCGGCAACTTCGGCCTGCCCCTGATCTATTTCACTTATGGTCAGCAGGCCGTTCCCATGTCGGTGATCATTTTTGTGGTCTTCAACATCCCCCTGACCACGCTGGCCATTTTCGTCAGCAGCGACAAGGCCCATACCAGGGACATGCTCATGGATGTGCTCAAGATCCCCATCTTTCACGCCATGCTCCTGGCCCTGATCTTTACCGCCGCGCATTGGCAGCTCCCCTCCGGACTGGCCAAAGGGGTGCACCTCATGGCCGAGGGGGCGATTCCGCTGCTCATATTCGTCCTTGGACTGCAGCTGGCCACAATCTCCTTGAGCAGGCACTGGAAGGTCTACGCCTGGGCCATCGTTTTGGCGGTCGGCATCCGGCTGTTTGCCTCTCCCCTGCTGGCCGACCGGATTCTCAACCTGTTCTCCTTCCCGGCCCTGGAACATAACGTAGCCCTGCTCCAGACCTCCGGCCCGTCCGCCCTGCTGCCACTGATGTACGCCATCAACTTCAATCGTTCGCCAGAGCTTTTGGCCGCCCTGATCCTGAGCACGACCGTTGTCTCCGGTATCTCCCTGCCCCTGGTCATTTCCCTGCTTTAGCCGGCTCCCCTTCAACGGGAATCCAGGGGACTCTCTTCGTATGAAAAACTGTTATTCGTTAATAGTTATCAGGATCCGATTGGGTAGCCACTCCCAGTCGGTATCGGTATCGAAATCGTTTGTATGCCTCGTTAGCGAAAGCGTGCCTGCGCCTTGGCAGTCATGTGGGTTTGTATGAAAAAACCGAATTAACCCGTTGATCTTATTGGTCTTCAGCAGGAATCTGATAATTTTTGTATGCGTGGTCTCTTGTGAGCCGACAATTTGTTGTTCCTGCTGAAGAAGGTCACGTTTGTACCGCGCTCTGCGGCTTCAGTTGATTTCTCGACCTTATAAATATTTTAAGGTGGTTGACTGTCTCTCGATCAGGCTTCAGTGGGCACCAACTTCATGCCAAGGACCGATGCTTGTTTTCTCAAGTACCTTAAGGTTGCTGCTTGAGCTCTTTGTTGCAGATAGTGTGCACCCAGATCTCTAAATGCTGTTCCGAACTTGATCACATGGTATATGGCTTTGAGTAATCTGTGGGCAATAGCTACTATGGCCTTTTTAGGCCCTCGACGTGACTTGAGACGGTGGAATTTTTCTTTGTAATACGAATCCTTTTTCCTCGTAGCGGCCCAAGCGGCTTCAACCAGAATCGTTTTCAGATGATGCTTTTTGACCGGGCTTTTGCCCCCTTTGCGTTTTCCGGCGCTTTCGTTGTTCCCGGGACAGAGACCAGCCCAGGAAGTCAGATGGCTGCAGGAGGGAAATGCCTCCAGGTCTGGACCTATCTCAGCCAGTACAGCCCTGGCAGTTACTTCATTGATGCCTGGAATACGGTCCAACTCCTCAAGAATGGGAGTATGCTCGCTCATCAGTTCCTTAAGGCGACAGTCAAGAGTCTCAATCTCCTGTTCATGGTGAGAAATACTCCGAAGCAGAGACCGCAGCATAAAAGCATGGTGAGCAGTGAAATGGCCCTGAATGGAACGAAAAAGCTCAAAAGCCTTGTGCCTTACCCTGCCATGAGCTGCTTTTTTGACGTCTTCCAGGGTAATCTCTGCCTCAGGGTCTGCCAGCAAAGCAATAAGCCGACGCCCTGTGGCTCCAAAAGGATCAGAAAGCACAGAATCAATCTTGATGTTGGCTGATTCAAAGAGCTTGTGGACTCGTCTTTTGTAGTCATTTTGGGTTTGAACGTGCTTTTGTCGGCACCGGGTGATGTCCCGCCATTCCCGCACATGTTTTGGAGGAATGAAGCTGCCTTTGACCAAGCCGTACCGAAGCAGCCCGGCGAGCCATCTGCTGTCGGCAATATCCGTCTTGCGCCCGGGCACGTTTTTGACATGACGAGCATTGACCAGAATAACCTCTACTGCTTCTTCAAGGATATTGTGGACCGGTCTCCAATAGATTCCCGTGCTTTCCATGGCTACTATGGGGCAGCTATGCTCGATGAGCCACTCTCGAAGTCGTATCAGGCTGTCGGTGAAAGTGTCGAACTCTTGGATGATGCTTTGCTCTTGCCCGCTGGAATCATTGAATATCAAGCAGGCAGAGATTGATTTTTTGTGCACGTCCAGACCACAGCATACAGGGTGGACAACAGAAATAGTTTGTTTAGTCTTGTCTTGATTCATGGTTGTCTTCCTCCGGTATTGAGGGTTTTATGTTTTTCCGGAGAAGATAACCATGAATCTTAGCAAGGCTAGTTTTTTCATGCTTCGTTGTGCCTGCGCTTTGGCAGGCATGTGGGTTTGTATGAAAATAATGCTCTAAGGTCTTGTTTTTACAGGATGTGTTATTTTCATGCTTCGTTGTGTCTGCGCATTGGCAGGCATGTGGGTTTGTAAGGAGTTCAGGATAGATCCGAACCCCGGATAATCAACGAAAAAAGGGCTGGAACCTGCTCTCATCAGCAGGTTCCAGCCCTTTCTCCTTACGATCATGTATCTCGCTGGGATGAATTCAGAAAAGTGCCGGTCTAAGCCCGGTTGCCGTCCGTCATCGGTCGTCCGATACAGAAGTAGGCAAAGCCTTGACTGGCCAGGTGCTCGGGGTGATAGAGGTTGCGGCCGTCGAATATGACCGGTGCGGTCAGTCGGCGCTTAATCCCGGCAAAGTCCGGATTGCGGAACTGGTTCCACTCCGTGGCCACAGCCAAGGCATTGGCTCCGTCCAGCATCTTGTAGTGGTCATCTTCTATCTGCACCCGGGGGTTATCTGCATACCTCTGCCCGGCCCGCTCTCCGGCCTCCGGATCAAAGGCCCGTATCTGCATGCCCTGCGCGGCCAACTCATCGATCATGGCCAGAGCGGCCGATTCCCGGATATCGTCGGTGTTGGCCTTGAACGAGAGCCCCCAGACGGCCAGGGTCTTTCCGCCCACCCCCCCCTGGGGCTGGAAATACTCTTTGATTTTGGCAGCCAGGCTGGTTTTCTGCCGCTGATTCACCTCGTGAACCGCAGTCAAGAGCTGGGGCTCGTAGGCGTGATTCTTGGCGGTGTTGATTAGAGCCTGCACATCCTTGGGAAAGCAGGATCCTCCGTAGCCCATGCCCGGGTAGATGAACTCATACCCGATCCGGTGATCAGCGCCGATCCCCAGCCGCACTTCCCGGACATCAGCGCCAACCTGCTCGCAGATATTGGCCACCTCGTTGATAAAGGAAATCTTGGTGGCCAGCATGCAGTTTGCGGCGTACTTGGTCATCTCCGCACTGCGCACAGACATGACCATCAGCTTGTCCCGGCTGCGGGCGAAGGGACTGTACAGGATCTTGAGCAGTTCGGCAGTGCGCACGTTGTCCGTGCCCACAATCACCCGGTCCGGCTTGAGAAAATCGCTGACCGCATCCCCTTCTTTGAGAAACTCGGGATTGGAGACCACGTCAAACTCTATGTTCGCCCCGCGAGCTGTGAGCTCATCTGAGACGATCCGGCGCACTGCATCCGCAGTGCCCACCGGAACCGTGGATTTGGTGACCACTATCTTGTAGTCGGTCATGGTTTGCCCGATCTGCCGGGCAACTGCGCTTACCGCGCGCATGTCGCAGGAGCCGTCGCTGTCTGAAGGCGTACCCACGCAGATAAAGGCAAACAGGCTGTCCTCCAGCCCTTTTTCCAGCGAGGTGGTGAACGTCAACCTGCCGGCATGAGCGTTTCGCTGCACCAGATCTTCCAGACCGGGCTCATAAATATGGACCTTGCCCTGCTGCAGGCGGCTGACGATCTCTTGATTCACATCCACACAGACCACCTGATTGCCCATCTCGGCGAAACAGGCGGCCGTGACCAGCCCCACGTAGCCGGTTCCAACAATACAAATATTCATCAGTCATTCTCGTTTTTTTGAGCCTTTCACTCAGCAATGCCAACTTGTGATGCAGGGAAGTTACCGAAAGGACTGGCGGTTGTAAACATGGTTCGAGGAGAGGAGATCAGGTCATGGTTTTGCCATATCAAAGATGATCTTTATCTTGTGTTCTGTATCTATAGTTGAATACGTTTTTAACGTAATATTACATTTCTTTCCACGTAATATTAACAGGTGTCGAAGGACTAGGGACATATATATCATCACTCATATTGTCAACATAATTAAACTCTAATGTTCCGCTGAAATCAACATCACTATCATCTACTTCTGCTCCAGCAACTATTGAACCATGAACAAGACTTGACCCTTTCCTTATAAAACTTCCATTACACCAAAAAATACCATAACTATCACTACTTCCATTAAATGTGATGTCATTCATTGCGATTATGGTTGTAGAAAGTTTTTCATTATCTTCCCATGAGGAATGACCCTTGAATTCGATTGAACCCTCTGAAATTATTGTTAAGCTCGCTACATCAGTTCCTGATTTTATTGTTACGTCTCCATTGACATATATGATTGGATTTTCAGAAGAAGTGTCATTCCATACATTGTCTACCAAGCTTTGATCAATTTCCTCTCCGCCTGAAAGAACTTCATCGGCATCAAATTCACTTGGTATATTATCAGATGTTACCCTTGGTATATGTATTTCATATTCTTCACCAAAAGCAATAGTTCCATTCACATCTGCATCAATCTCGGACTCATAAACAGATGTAACTTGACCATCAACTGCCCCTCCACCAACTCCTGTTTGAGTTATATTTCCATTGGCATGTAGATTTCCATCAATATTTACAACCCCATTGATATTTATATTGCCTCCCGAAACAATTCCTTGCTTAAATGCATAATAAGGTTTATCCTTAATTTGAAAACAAGTTGAAATAGTTGCTTTTGTATCCGAGTCAGTTTCATCCTTTCCCGTCGATATAAAACAGTATCTATTACTATCAGCAGGATTTTCACTTAATGGATTTGGATATAAGAATATAATACCTTCAGATCTAGCATTATCAACATTCAATGTTGCACTTAAGTCCAGTCCATTCAACTCGTCCTTATCAATTTTGATCCCTGGTAAATCAAGAGTACTATTTATTAAACCTCTCTTGATTCCTGTCAAAGCAAATCTTACTCCAGATTCAGCATTATAAAATGCATTAGCCTTTAGTTTCATATTTCTGGCGATAAGTAGCTCTGTATTGGTTAAGGTCAGAGCGGCCGTGCCCAAGATGGACAGAATGACCAGGACTAGGACTGTGACCACAAGGGTTGATCCCTCTTGATTTATCTTTGTCTCAGACATTTACCACACCTTATCAAGCTCAAATTAAATGGAAGCTAATCGATTCTCAGGAGTCTTTGCAAACAAAGCGAAGCAATCTCGGGGTGGCAGAATGAGATTGCCACGCACCTTTCAGGTGCTCGCAATTTAGGACATTTCAGTAAATTACGACGAATTCCTCAACCCAGGTTAGATTTAAATCATTCAGCTCTTAAGGTGTCCAAAGAAATATTCTTTTCATCTCCATAACTGGACCAACTAACGGTAACCTTACAATAGGTTGTTCCATTCACCGGATTACTTGCTGTAGAATTGTAATTCCACTCATATCCATTGAGATTTCCACTTCCACTACATGCCTCATCGCCGTATAAAAACTCATCCAGCTTTGTTTCAGCAACGTTCAATGCCCGGCTCATTTTTCTAGCTTGGGCATTCCCTTTGGCTGCTGTGGACAGCATGGTCATGACAGACAGTATGCCGACAACCAGAATGACCATGGACACCAACACCTCGATTAAAGTCAAGCCATCGGAGTTGTTCTTAGCGTAATATGGCATTAATCTTCCAGGCAGGCGTTTCTTATGTAGACAGTCCGGTTCATGCTTAAATCAGGAACATTCAATTGAGAATTATCGGCATAAGATGCCAAATAAATGGTTACATAACTAATATTGTCTAGATTTTTAGCTATCCCCTCACATCCATTCTCAGGATTACAATATTGAATATCAAAAGACCTAACATTGGGCATAAGTGGCTGAACTGTTGCATTATTTTTCTTGCGCCCCAATGCATTATCTCCATATGTTTCACTGTCATAAACATAATAGCTATAGCTCATTGTTGCATTCTCTTGTTCATCAAAAAATGACAGCATTACCTTGTGTTCACTCGATGCATTTTTATTTATGCCAACAGTGTCATTTTGTTCAGAGCCATATCCAGCCATCCGGATATCATGGGTTAATAAGCTCATTGCTGCTCTAAGTCTTTGCTCTATCTTAACTAATTTGTTTTGTTTAATATATATTTTGTTATTTGAAATAAATACATTATAAACAGCACCCAAAACTATTCCCGAGATCACAAGTGTAACAAGCAGCTCAACAATAGTGAATCCACCTCGGAACCAAATAGATATATAATTCTGATTTTTATTCATATTTATTTTTAATATCTATATATCCAGTTTCATTAATTGTTATTTTTATCTTTTCATTTTCAATATTTCTTAATATAATATTGCCTTGGGTATTAGGTAATCCATATTGATCGAATATGACATAATTATATGATGTTTCTGAAGACATGACTACATTCTTTGGTATATAATTTTTCATCAGAATTAATTCATCCCCGTCTTGTTCATGGTTATCACTGTTACCACCACCAGCCCCATTATCAATGAAGGCAACATAAGATCCAATACCACCTGAAGGGGAAGATTCGTCTGTATCAAACACAACTGTCACATACTTGTTGACTTTTATAGCCTCGGTCTTTGCCTTGTGCAAATCAGCCACCAGAGTTCTCACTGCAGCATTCAGCCTATAATCCGGGATATACTCGCTTAAAGCGGACATACTCATGCCGGCCATGATGGCCAGGATGGCGATGACCACCATCAGCTCCATCAGGGTCAGGCCTGTGTGGCCGCCATGAATGTTCTTTAATTGACGCATGAAGCTATATCCGTTCAGAAGCTGACCCTACATCGAAAATTGGGGTTTTTCCGACTTTCCCGCGCAGGCGGGTTCCAGAGACTGCGACAGCGGGTCCAGAAATGATCAATGTTCGGTACGCAAGTTGCCCCGCCGGGTTTTCCTTGAAACAGGGATCGATTCTTCAGTCGCTATGCTCTTTCAGAATGACAAGAGGACGGAACTGCAAAAAGTCAATTGATGTCAATGGTAAGCCAAAGTATAGTCTCTAACCCATTGATTCTTCAGTCTTCGCCCCCCGCAGTTTTATCGTTCCCACGCTCTGCGTGGGAACTCTTTTGGACGCTCCGGCGTCCAGAAAGAGACCGCGGGAGCGGTCAGGATAAGCTCCCACGCAGAGCGTGGGAGCTATAAGTAATCGCCTGGCTCTTTGCAGGCGTTTGTTGTACCCAGACTGTCGTTGTAGTGGTAATTCTGCCTTTTGCAGGCGTATCAAGTGGGGGCATAACACCCTCCGGCGGGCAGCCATTCTTATGGTTGCCATCGGACCGTGATTCTTTTGTCTGTCATTCTGAGCGAGTATGCGAGCGAAGAATCCCTGGTCAAAATGAATAATAGCCCCGGTTCTGTCTGTAATTTTATGCACTGCATTATGCTCCAGCCTTGACCAAGGTGTCAAATTCTCGGATTTGATGCCAGCTGGCTCGGTATACTTTGTGTACAAAAGCCATTATTTTGACTATAGCCGTACCAAGGCCCAGGGTTTCAAGGGAAAAACTCTTGCATTCTCCGGTTCCAGGCCTTGACAAACCGCACCCCTTGCCTTTTAGAACTGTGGCGGACAGGGAACACTTTTCAAGGAGACGACAATGCCGGACCTGATCGTCAATGTCGACCATATTGCCACTATCCGCCAGGCCAGACTGGCCCATGAACCCGATCCGGTCCATGCCGCCCATCATGCCGAACTTGGCGGGGCTCACGGGATCATTGTCCACCTGCGCGAAGACCGCCGCCACATTCAGGACCGGGATGTGAGGCTGCTCACCCAAACCCTGGGCACCAAGCTGCACCTGGAGATGGCCGCCACCCGGGAGATGCAGGACATCGCCCTTCAGGCCAAGCCGCACATCGTCTGCCTGGTCCCGGAAAAGAGGCAGGAGCTGACCACTGAGGGCGGGATGAATCTCTTGGGCCGGGAAACAGAGCTCCAAGAGTACCTCCAGCCCCTGCACCAGGCCGACATCACCTCCAGCCTGTTTATCGATCCGGATCCGGATCAGATCAAAGCGGCCGCAGAGATCGAGGCCGAATACATTGAGCTGCATACCGGACATTTTGCCGATGCCGAGACCAGAGCCGGCAGGGACAGGGAGCTTGATCGGATCAAGGAGGGCCTGGCCCTGGCCCACAACCTTGGACTAAAGGTCAATCTGGGTCACGGACTGACCTATGCCAACATCCATGCCTTTGCCCACATGCCAGGGGTTTCCGAGTTCTCCATCGGTCACAGCATTGTGGCCCGGGCTTCCCTGGTGGGCATGGAACGCGCTGTGCGGGACATGCTGGATATTATCCGCGGATTCTGCTGAACAAAGGCATATGCGATGATCGTCGGCCTGGGAGTGGATGTGGTTGAACTGGAGCGTATTGAGAGAATATGGAACCGGCACGGGACCAGATTTTCAACCAGGATACTGACCTCTGCCGAGCTCCAGGCCTTGCCTTCTGCTTCCCCTGTCGCCTATCTGGCCGCCAGGTTTGCGGCCAAGGAGGCCGCGGTCAAGGCTCTGGGCACCGGATTCCGGGGTGCTATTACATTTCGCTCCATTGCTGTTTACAATCTTCCCCAGGGACAGCCACAGCTCGCACTCAGCGGCCAAGCCGCAGAGGCAGCCCGGGCAGCGGGTGCCGGGAGATGGCATATCAGCCTCTCCCACTCCCGGCATACAGCATGTGCGGTGGTCATCCTGGAAGGTGAGGAACACTACAGCGATAACTAAGGCATGACCAAACCTTGAAGGAGCCAGGCGGGCGCCTGGCGATTAATTATAGCTCCCACGCTCTGCATGGGAGCCTTCCTGACAGCTCCCGCGGTCTCTTTATGGACGCTGGAGCGTCCATAAAGAGTTCCCACGCAGAGCGTGGGAACGATAAAATAGTGAAACGACGGAAACGGCATACTGCTCTTATCTTTCGCTGTAATGATAACACTTCCAAGGAAAATCAGGCTATTAGAGCATTATCTTCATAAGGCCCCTTAGCACACCAAGGATGCGCCATGTATCGTCCCTTGCCCACGCCGGATGAGATTGCCGTATGGGACCGCTTGAGCATTCATGAGTTCGGCCTGCCCGGGCATCTGCTCATGGAAAACGCCAGCCGCGAACTCCTGCATGTGCTGCGCACAGAAGCAGGACCGCTGGAAGGCAAACGGATCGCCCTCTTTGCCGGCTCCGGGAACAATGGCGGTGATGCCTTTGCTCTGTCCAGGCACCTGGTGGATCAGGGCGCCGTCTGTCTGGTCCTCCACAGCAGGGACCTTGACGCCTATTCCGGAGAGACGGCATTTCACCTCGATCTGGCCGACAAGGCCGGGGTAGCCATGACCCCGCTAAAGGGCTACAACCTGGAAGGGCTGTGCATTCCGGATATTATTGTCGACGGCCTGTTGGGTACCGGTTTCCAGGGGGAGCTGCGGGAAGACTATCAACAGTGGATCCAGTGCATAAACAGGTTGGGTCGAAAATGCTTTGTTCTGTCCATCGACATCCCGTCTGGGATCAATGGATACACCGGGCGTCCCAGCCCCACAGCCGTAAAGGCCGATGTAACAGTGACCTTTGCCGCAGCCAAGACCGGACTGCGTATGCCGGAGGCCAAAGAATTCTGCGGCCGGCTGCATATTCAGGACATCGGTCTGCCTCGATCCATACAGGAACAGAATCCCCCCTCCTGCTATGAACTGGATGACCAGGCCCTGTCCCTGCTTCCCAAGCCTTCCCACCTGGCCCACAAAGGCAGCCACGGGCACGTTCTGATCCTCGGAGGCTCCCCCGGTCTGACCGGCGCTCCGGTCCTGGCCGCCCTGGGCGCTCTGCGTTCCGGAACCGGCCTGGTCACTGTGGGCTGTCCCAGGGGATTGATCTCCGAGATTAAGCAGGGCTGGCCGGACATTATGACCATGGCCCTGGGACCGGGGTCGCAATGGACCGAGGGCTGCATGGCCGACCTGGCCGATGTGCAGTCCTTTGACGCTGTTGTCCTCGGTCCGGGACTGGGGCGGACTGATGGAGCTATGGACTTTGTCCGCTCCTATGTTCACACCGATCATCCCCCCACGGTCTTTGATGCCGACGCCCTCTTTGCCCTGGCCCAAAACCCCGATCTGACCGCCCACCTCCCTGCAGACAGTGTGCTCACGCCCCATCCTGGGGAAATGGCCAGGATCTGCGGCCAAGGTGTGGAGGATATTGTGGCCAAGCGGATAGAAATAGCCAGAACCTGGAGTCAAAAGCTGCGGTCCACGCTGGTTTTGAAAGGAGCGGGCTCAATTGTTGCCGCCCCTGAACAGACAGTGCGTCTCTGTTCCGAGGCCTGGCCGCATTTGGCCCTTGGAGGCTCTGGGGATGTGCTTTCCGGAGTTATCGCCTCTCTGCTGGCTCAGGGGTTGAATCCATTTCCTGCGGCCTGCGCCGGAGTGTTCTGGCACGGAGCCACAGGCCGGGTCCTGCACAAGGATTTTCCGTTTCGCGGACATCTTCCTCAGGATATCGCCCATACCCTGCCCCGGGTTCTTGAACTTTTGGACAAACCCAGCTAGAAATGTATGTTTCCGCTCTGGGCCGTCCCGAATGGACGGAAAGGCTTTTTCTCGCTTCGAGCAGGAGCCAGCCTCTTGGGCGCAGCAATTGCCCCGACCATCTCCACCGGGCACAAGACATTGCATCTGCATCAAACTTTTGAATAGACAAAACGGTGGCATATGAAGATTTCGGAAATCATGACCACGGACGTGATGACCGTCCAGCCGGGGACAAAGATATCCCAGGCAGCCAGCCTGCTCCTGGACAATCATATCAATGGATTGCCCGTGATCGATGCCGAAAACATCCTGGTGGGCATCATCTGCCAAAGCGATCTCATTGTGCAGCAGAAAAAGCTTCCTCTGCCCACGGTATTCACCCTGCTTGACGGCCTCATTCCCCTGACTTCCATGAGCCATTTGGAGAAAGAGGTTCAAAAAATGGCCGCCACCACGGTGGAACAGGCCATGACCAAAGATCCAACCTCGGTTTCTCCAGATGCCGAGCTTGAAGATGTGGCCGATTTGATGGTCAAGAAGAACTTCCACACCATTCCCGTGGTCCAGGACGGCAAGCTGGTGGGCATTGTGGGCAAGGAAGACGTGCTCAAGACCATGCTCAAATAGACCGCCTTGTCGCTATCCAAGTGGCCATAATGAGCCGGGGCGAGGGCATGAGAGTCCATCTGGACACCGAGACTGCATCGCATCCACGCAACTCTCCCAATATGCCTATCCGCACAACACAATATGCAGTGCACCCTTTCCAATCTTGACCAAACCGCAGAGCTGGGGCACACCTTGGCCCAGATCATCATTTCCAAGGGCCCCTGCCCTGTGCTGATCTCCGGGCCCCTGGGAGCGGGCAAAACAACATTGATCCGCTGTGTGGTGGAAAACCTCCCGGGAGGTGACCAGGCGGAAGTCAGCAGCCCGAGTTTTAACCTGGTCAATATCTATTCCACCAGACCGGAAGTGATTCATGCCGATCTGTACCGCCTGGGCCGGGCCGGCATGGATGAGGCCCTGGCCGAATGCCTGGATACGGAATACGCGGCCCTGTTCATCGAATGGGCGGAATATCTCCCCTGGAGCGAACTTCCAGCAAACTATCTGCGGCTAACCATTGAAATGGCCGGGCAGGACCGGCTCATCCGTTTTCAGGCCCGCGGGGACCGGGCTGAAGATTGGCTGCACGCCCTGGGTGAAACAGGCGCACTGCACAGTGGATAAGCGGTCATGGATCAGGCTTAGGTCCCGATTTTTATTCTGAACAGGAGCATCGCATCGTCATGAAGGTTGTCGTCCAAAAATTCGGAGGTACATCGGTGGCCGACCTGCAATGCATGCAGCAGGTCCAGGCCAAAGTGCAGCGCAAACTGGATCAAGGCTACAGGGTGATCGTGGTCCTCTCGGCCATGGCCGGGGAGACCGACCGCCTCTTGAAAATGGCCAGAGAGTGGTCTGATACCCCGGCACCGAGCGAGCTGGATGTCCTGTTGACCACCGGGGAACAGATCTCTGTGGCCCTTTTTTCCATGCTCTTGCAGAATAGCGGGATCAAGGCCAGGTCCATGCTTGGATTTCAGATTCCGATTCACACCGACCCGAGCTACGGCCAGGCCAGGATCCTGGACATCAATGCCGAACAGCTCCACGAGCTGCTGGAGCGGTACAACGTTCTGGTCGTGGCCGGTTTTCAGGGCTGCGACTGCAACAACCATCTGACCACCCTGGGGCGAGGGGGATCGGACACCAGCGCCGTAGCCCTGGCTGGGGCCTTAAACGCCGAGGTCTGCGAGATCTACACCGATGTCGCAGGGGTATACACCACAGATCCGAACATATGCGCCCAGGCCAGAAAGCTGCCCAGAATCGCCTATGATGAGATGCTGGAGATGTCCAGCATGGGGGCAAAGGTGCTGCAGATCCGTTCCGTTGAGTTTGCCAAGAAATACAATGTCCCGGTTCATGTCCGGTCCACTTTTTCCGATGAACCAGGGACTCTTCTCGTGCAGGAGGATGAAGATATGGAAGCTGTACTGGTTTCCGGCATAGCCTACGACAAGGACCAGGCCCGAATCACCCTGGTGGATGTATTCGACGAGCCCGGCATTGCGGCCTCGGTATTCGAGCCCTTGGCTTCGGCCAATATCATTGTGGACATGATTGTCCAGAATCCCAGCCGGGAGGGCCGCACGGACATCACCTTTACCGTCCCCAGGGGAGACCTGGACCGGACCATGCAAGTCATCGACCGCCTCAAGGAGAACCTTGGAGCCCGGGCCATTCTCCCGGACACCAAGGTGTGCAAGGTCTCCATCATCGGGGTGGGCATGCGCAATCACTCAGGGGTAGCGGCCATAGCCTTCAAGGCCCTGCAGTCCGAAGACATCAATATCATGATCATCAGCACCTCGGAGATCAAAATCTCCTGCCTGATTCAGGAAAAATACACCGAGCTGGCTGTACGCACCCTGCACGAGGCCTTCGGCCTGGATCAGGAACCGGCGGCTGCTGAATCATAGCAATGACCCTTGAGATAAGCTCGCTTCTTGTAGTCGCTCCCAATGCTGGTCATTTCAATTCGTGATCCTTGAAAGCGCTCGATCCAGATCCCGGAAAATAAAAAACTTACATCGATACAGGTTATGACTTCCAAAATCACGGTATACGACACTACCCTTCGGGACGGCACCCAGGCCGAGGACGTCCATTTCTCCACTGAAGACAAGATCCGGGTGACCCAAAAGCTTGATGATCTGGGCATTGATTTCATCGAGGGGGGATGGCCCAGCTCCAATCCCACAGACGAGCTCTACTTTCAGGAAATCAAGCACTACAGCCTGAAAAACGCCGTTGTGACCGCCTTTGGCAGCACGCACAACCCCAAGGCCACCCCGGAAAACGACCAGCACTTCAACCTCCTGCTCCGGGCGGCAGCATCGGCGGTCACCCTGTTCGGAAAGACCTGGACCATCCATGTCCAGGAAGCCCTGCGGACCACTTTGGAGCGAAACCTGGAGCTCATCCACGACTCGCTGGCCTATCTTCGGCCTCACGTCCGGCACCTCTTTTTTGATGCCGAGCACTTCTTCGACGGCTTCAAGGATGACCCGGACTATGCCTTGAGCTGCCTGCACCAGGCCAAAGCCGCGGGCGCGGACGCCCTGGTTCTGTGCGATACCAACGGCGGGTCCATGACCTCGGAGGTCAGGGACATCTTCACCCGGGTCGCTCAAGAGTTTCCGGACACCCACCTGGGCATCCACGCCCACAATGACTCGGAAC
The DNA here is from genome assembly GCF_000620765.1 of Desulfovermiculus halophilus DSM 18834. Classification (NCBI taxonomy): domain Bacteria; kingdom Pseudomonadati; phylum Thermodesulfobacteriota; class Desulfovibrionia; order Desulfovibrionales; family Desulfohalobiaceae; genus Desulfovermiculus; species Desulfovermiculus halophilus. The sequence continues at coordinate 164,938 of NZ_KK211185.1, read as the reverse complement.
TGGCCGTGGCCAACTCCCTTGAAGCGGTCCGGGCCGGGGCGACCCACGTGCAGGGCACCATAAACGGGGTGGGGGAACGCTGCGGCAACGCGAATCTCTGCTCCATCCTGCCCAGCCTGGAGTTGAAGATGGGATACACGGCCCTGCCCCAGAATCACCTGGAGCGCTTGACTCCAGCGGCCCACTATATTTCCGAAGTGGCCAACATCCGGCCCTTTGCCCGCCAGCCCTTTGTGGGCAGGGCGGCATTCGCCCACAAAGGGGGGGTGCATGTCAGCGCTATCCGCCGCAACCCCAAGACCTACGAACATATCCCGCCCGAGTCCGTGGGCAACAAACAGCGGGTCCTGCTCTCCGACCTGGCCGGACAGAGCAATATTCTGTTCAAGGCCAAGCAGTACGGCATTCCCCTGGAGAAGGACGATCCCTTTGTCCTGGAACTACTGAACAAGATAAAAACCCTGGAAAGCAAGGGCTTTGAATTCAGCGTCGCCGAGGCCTCATTCGAGCTTCTGCTGAACCGGACCCTGGGCCGGGCCAGGCGCTATTACTCCCTGCTCGGGTTTAGGGTCATGGACGCCAAGAATCAGGAGAACGGAGAACCTTTCTCCGAGGCCACGGTCATGATCCAGGTTGGAGGCGAGGTCGAGCACACGGCCGCAACCGGCCGAGGACCGGTGAACGCCCTGGACAACGCCCTGCGCAAGGGACTGGAAAAGTTCTACCCCAAGCTGCATGAAATGAGCCTGCTGGATTTCAAGGTCCGGGTCCTCTCCCCGAACCTGAACGATGCCCCCGGGACCGCCTCCCGGGTTCGGGTGCTCATCGAGTCCGGGGATCATAAATGCCGGTGGATGACCATGGGGGTATCCTTCAATATTATCGAGGCCAGCTGGCAGGCCCTGGTCGATTCGGTGAACTACAAGCTTTTTAAGGACGATCAGGAAAAGCTGGCCAGGCTGCAGGCACAGGAGAATGCCTAAGGCACAGGATTCACACGACGTATCAGTCCTTGACAGCATGGTGCGCAGTGTATAAAAATTAATGAGATTTATTCTCAATATTACTCAGGAGTCAGTTGTGAATCCGATTAAGAACCTTCGGGTCACCCCCCAGCGCAGAGTCATCCTTGAGGAGCTGCGCAAGGTACGTTCCCATCCAACCGCAGACGAGCTCTACGAGATGGTCCGCAAAAGGCTGCCCAAGGTCAGCCTGGGGACCATTTACCGCAATCTGGACCTGTTGTCCTCAGAAGGCATCATCCAGAAGGTGCAGGCCGGAAACAGCCAGATGCGGTTTGACGGAAATCCGCATCCGCATATCCATATCTGCTGCACCAACTGCGGTCGAGTGGCGGATGTGCACTCCGGACCGGATACCGCGGCCCTGTGCCGGGAGATTGATACCGACTTCACCATCCTCAGCTGCAATGTGCTGGTCTATGGGGTTTGCCCCGAGTGCTAAGCTCAGGAAAACACCTCGTATACTTGAAATGCTCGGGCTTAAATGCTGCTGGGGCTGTAAACCATAGAGCCAAGGAGGGCTGTCATGAATCCGGTGGAAATCAAACCCGGAGTGTACTGGGTCGGTGCCGTGGATTGGAACCTGCGCGACTTTCACGGATATTCCAAATCGTCACGGGGCACCACCTACAATGCCTACCTCGTCCTGGACGACAAGGTGACCTTGTTCGACACCGTGGACTCCAGGTTCACTTCAGAGCTTCTATGCCAAATCGCACAAATTATCGACCCGGCCAAGATCGATCAGATCGTGGTCAATCACTGCGAGCCTGACCACAGCGGATGCCTGGCCGAGATTGTGGACCGGGTCCGGCCAGAAGTCATGTATGTCTCCAAAATGGGCAAGCAGTTCCTTGACGGCCGCTTCCACACCCACGACTGGCCCCTGCATGTGGTCGGAAACAAGGAAACAGCCTCTCTGGGCAAGCGCACGGTCCAGTTTCTGGAGACCAGGATGCTCCACTGGCCGGACAGCATGGTCTCCTATATCCCTGAAGACAAGCTCCTTATTTCCCAGGACGCCTTCGGCCAGAACATAGCCTCCAGCCAGCGCTTCGACGACTGGATCCCATGGCCGGAGCTCAAGTCCTATATGGCTCACTACTACGCCAATATCATTCTCCCCTTTTCCGCCCAGGTCCCCAAGGCCCTGCAGGCTGTCCAGGAGCTGGGCTGGGATATTGACATGATCGCCCCGGATCACGGGCTGGTCCTCAAGGACAACGTGGCCAACACCCTGGCCGCCTACCAGGAGTTTGCGGCTCAACAGCCGACAGCCAAGGCCGTCATAGTCTACGACACCATGTGGAAGTCCACCGCCATGATGGCCGACAGCCTGGCTTCGGGACTGAGTGCGGAAGACATCGAGGTCAAGCTTTTTGCCATCAAGAGCTGGCATCATTCCGACGTCATGGGCGAAGTCTGGGACGCCGGGGCCGTACTGGTCGGATCGCCGACCCACAACAACGGAGTTCTTCCCCTGATCGCCGACATGCTTACCTATATGCAGGGCTTAAAGCCCCAAAACAAGATCGGCTATGCCTTTGGTTCCTACGGCTGGAGCGGCGAGGCCCCGAAAAAGATCGCCCAGTGGCTGCAGGACATGGGCATGGACCTGCCTGAAGAGCCGGCAGGCATAAAGCATGTCCCCACCCACGATCAGGCCAAGGACCTCTTTGCCGTGGGCCAGCGCCTGGGCAGACAGATCAAGGACCGGGCCACGGGTTCAAGGTAGTCGGCCACACGGATATATACCAACCCACATGCCCGCCACGGCGCAGGCATGTGGTTTGGTATGAAAAACTGTTATAAGTTATTAGTTGGGATAATCCAAATCGAAATCGGGATCGGTATCGAAATCGAAAGAATATGTCATTCGGTGCAGCAGGAACCCTCAGTTTAAGGAGATCGATCCCGATCCCGATAGCGATTACGAACCCGAAGAAAAAAATCACAACAAACGGATGCACTGGACGCTCATTCTTCGCGCCAGTAATCCTCAGCCTTATCAGGATTCGATTGGGTAACCACTCCCAGTCGGTATCGGTATCGAAATCGTTTGTATGCCTCGTTAGCGAAAACGTGCCCGCCTTGGCGGGCATGCCGATTTGTAATTGCATTTCCTGGGTCGAGGAAACGATTTTCTGAACATATTCATCCTGTCCAATGCCCCCATCCTTTACCGCCCAATACCTGACTGTCCGCTCCACAGCTCAAAAGCTCGCTCAACAGCCGGAACAGGCCGGTTTGGAAGACATCGACCTCCTGCACCGGGTCCTCTCTGATCCCACCCACAATCGGCAGACCTGCGCCCACTTCCTGTACCTGGAAGCAGCCACTGCCTTGAGCGGCTTCGTATCCCGCAGCTCACCCGGACATTTGCGTTCCCGGGCCTGGGAAACCCTGCATGCATTCGCCGCCACGAGTACCGGATCGACCACCCTGGCCGCGGCCCAGGCCTTGGGGAGCCTGCCCCTGAGCATCACTCCCCCGCAGCAGCCCGCTCTGGACCTGGAAGACGGCCCTCCACGGGATATTCATTCTCTGATCAGCCGGGCGGGCATGTCCGAGCCAAGGATTACCCGGGCCGGCCGCAGCCTGGTGTGCACCGACCCGGCCCTTCCCGGCCGGATCCTGGTTCTCAAAATGGCCCGGACAGAGGGCCAGGGCTATGATCTGGCCAATGAGGCTTGGTGGATGCAGTATCTGGGCGCAGACAAGGACCTCCTGCCGGATCAGCACATCCCGGTTCCCCTGCGGGGCTGCTTGCGGATCCAGCGCACCTCACGGATCACAGCCTCGGGCGGTGAATCACTCCCGGATGCACCATATTGCCTGCCCTATCTGACCACCCCGGCCTACTTCACCTATGCTTTGGACCCGGCCCCTGAACGCAACCTGGACTTTACCTGCTTTGACCGAGTACTGGCCAAGGCAGCCAGGGGATTCGGGCAGCTGAGCAGGCGGGGGATTGTACATACAGCCCCCATTCCCCTGTTTCACAACCGGACTCAGTCCGGACGCCGGGACGACCAGGGGGTGTATGTCTGGACCAGGGGAGGACGCCTGGACCGGTGGTTCGCATCCTGTCTGTATCCGAACTTCGGCCTCTCCGGACTGCGCGATTTCGAGCATCTGCAGCCCTGGTCCGGCAGCTCCCGGCATCTCTTTCACCACCTGGGGACCCAGATCCTCAGTCTCATTTTGGCGGCCGGGAGCTGGTTCCGGCTCCAGGACCCGACCTGTATGGGGCTGACCCCGGACAGGGAACCAGTGGATGCCAGGCATCTTTTTGATCCCCAGGCCTTTACACAATTGCTCAAGACCATTGTGCGGGAATATTCGGCGGGATTTCTGGGCGCTCCCCTGGATGCGGAAACCTTGGACTGCGATGAGACGGCCAAGGCGCTGATAGAGCCCCTGGGAGTGGACCGGCATATGACCGAGGTGCTCAGGGCCCGGGATCAGCTGCAATACACCGGGCAGGAATTCACCGCCCTGCTCAGATCCAAGGCCCTGGCCCCAGACATGGATTGTGCCCCGGGTGAACAGGATATCACTCTGGTCACCGGCCCCCATTTGGGAGAGTTCAACAGCCGGATTTCAGCTCCTGAGCTTATCGGCTTTACCGCTGCGGTTGCCGGGCAGTGCATCGCCCGGGCCTTTTTTCAGGAGCTGGCGGACCGGGAGGAAAACTGCTTGGAATACAGCCGGTAATACTCCCCTCCCGCGGCCATCAGGGAGGCGTGGCTGCCCTGCTCCACGATCCTGCCTCCGGACAGAACAATGATCCGGTCCGCATCGATGACCGTGGACAGTCTGTGGGCAATGACGAATGATGTCCTGCCCTGCATCAGGTTCTCCAAAGCCTTCTGTACCAGCTGCTCGGCTTCGGCATCCAGAGCGGATGTCGCTTCGTCCAGGATAAGAATCGGGGCATCCTTCAACAGAGCGCGGGCTATGCACATCCGCTGCTTTTCCCCTCCGGACAGACGCCCCCCGAGCTCACCAATGACCGTGTCCAGGCCGTCAGGAAGGCTGTGGATGAAATCGTACAGGTAGGCTGACCTTGCTGCATCCAGGATCTGCTCCTGGGTGGGGTTGTCTGTTCCGTAGGCTATGTTGGCCCTCACTGTATCGTTGAACAGAATCGGTTCCTGGGTGACCACCCCGATCCGGCTTCGAAGCTCAGAGACAGCAAAGCTGCGGATATCGATCCCGTCGATTCTGACGGTCCCGGACGTTGGATCGTAGAACCTGGGGATCAAATTCACCAGGCTGGTTTTGCCTCCCCCGCTGGTCCCCACGATCCCCAGCCGTTCCCCGGGCTGGACCTGAAGACAGATATCCTGCAGGACAGATGTATTCCCGGCGTAGGCAAACCCGACATGATCAAAAAATACGGTGTGCGGAGGCGGAGGCATGGGCACGGGATCCCTCGGCTCCACGATCTCCGATTTGGTCTCCAGGATGTCGAATACCCGGTCGGCTGCGGCCATGCCCCGCTGGACTGCGTTGTTCAACTTGCTCAGTTTTTTGATCGGAGCGTACATCATCATCACAGCGGTCATAAAGGAAAAAAAGGTCCCCGGAGTGGAGTCCCCGTGAATGACCCCATATCCGCCGTACCAAATGACCAGGGCCATGCCGATGCCTCCGAGGAACTCCATGATCGGAGAACTCAAGGCCTTAATCCGGTAGGTCTTTATCTCATACCGATAGTATTTCTGATTCTTGTTCAAGAAACGGGCCTTTTCCTGGGGCTCCATGCCGAAGGCCTTGACGATCTTGTTTCCGGCAAAGGTCTCGTGCAGAAACGCATTCAAGTCGGCCATGGATTCCTGGCTCCTGGTGCTGAAGCGCCGAATCCGGCGTCCGAACTCGTAGATGGGGAAAAAGGCCACCGGCAGGACCACCATGGCGATCAGGGCCAGTTGCCAGTCCCGGTAAAAGATAACGAAGACCAGACCGACAATGGTAAATACGTCCCGCAGGGCCCCGGTGACCGCGGTGGACACCATGGTCTTGATGATGTTCACATCGTTGGTGATCCGGGACATGAGAACCCCGGTCTTCTGCTGCTGAAAAAAGGACAGGGACAGGTCGGAAATCTTGGCGTACAGGTCTTCGCGCAGCTGCTTGATGATGTTTTCCCCCACGTATTGCATGAGGTATTCCTGGCCGAACATGGCCACGCCGCGAAAGACGTAAATGAGGAGGACAAGAATGGGCATGAGCAAAAGCATGCGCTCATTTTGCTTCATGAAGATGTCATCCAGGATCGGCTTGACGATAAAGGCCGTCCCGGACGTTGTTGCCGAGACCACAAGCATACAGAGCATGGCCAGGGCCAGCTTGCCCCAGCTTTCCCGGACATAGGCCAAAATGCGCTTGTGTCTGGGGCGAAGGTGAAATTTTGCTCCAAGTCCCATCGTGATTCTACGCCTTGTTTTTTACCGACCTCTGACTTCTGCCCTCTGATCTCTGACCTCTGATCTCTGACCTCTGTCTTCTGATCTCTGTCTTCTGTCCTCTGACAAGAGCACAAACCAAAGGCAACCCAAAATGACCGCCCCTGACCGGCATGTCAAGAAGTCGAGACCACTGCCGAATGCTTGACGATGCGCCGCATATGGCGGATACAATGTAGATCGGGGCTCAGAGCTTTCGGATTTTGACTCCCGGGTAGGTCCGCATTAACCTGTGCCTTTTGTATCACAATGCATCCCGACATCTCATGAATACTGCTCAAAGGATCATCCTCCACCTGGACATGGACGCCTTCTTTGCGTCTGTGGAACAGGTGGACCAACCCAGCCTGCGGGGGAAGCCGGTCATAATCGGTGGCCTCTCCGATCGGGGCGTGGTCTCCACTGCTTCCTACGAGGCCAGACCGTACGGCATACACTCGGCCATGCCCATGGCCACGGCCCGCAACCTGTGCCCCCACGGGATCTTTCTTTCCGGCCGCAGACGGCGATACGCCCAGATCTCCCGCCAGATCATGGCCATCCTCCAGGACTGCTCCCCGGTCGTGGAAAAGGCCTCCATCGACGAGGCCTATATGGACCTCACCGGCTGCGAACGACTCCTGGGCCCGGCTGAAGACATTGCCCGAAGCATCAAAGACCGCATCTTCCACCAGCATGAACTGACCTGTTCCATCGGCCTGGCCCCGAACAAGTTCCTGGCCAAGATCGGCTCAGACCTGGACAAGCCGGATGGCCTGCGGGTCATTCCTCCGGCCTCGGTCCCGGAGTTCATGGCCTCCCTCCCTGTTTCCAAGCTGCCCGGCGTAGGAGCCAAAACAGTTGCCCGGCTGCATGAACTGGGCATTTCGACCTGCGGCCAGATCAGTCAGTTTTCCCTGGAGTTCTGGGAAGCCAAATGGGGAAAGCGGGGGCGGGCACTGTTTTATCTGGCCCAGGGCCAGGATGACGGACAGGTCGTACCCAGACGGAAAGCAAAATCCTGCGGAGCCGAGGACACCTTTGCCCGGGATACGGCGGATCGGGAGACGATCAAGACCTGGCTGCTGGAACAAAGCGAAGAGGTCGGCCGCTCTCTGCGGAAAATCAAGAGCCGGGGAAGGACAGTAACCCTGAAGATCAAGTTCAATGACTTCCAAACCGTTACCCGCAACCGGACCCTGGCCCAACCCACGGATTGCACCCAGGTCATCTACCGAACCGTCTGCGGCCTGCTGGATGAGATGCGCCTTTCCAAATCCGTGCGCCTCTGCGGGGTCAGCGTTTCCCAGTTCCAGGCCAGACAGTCCCAGCTCTCCCTGTTTCCGGAGCAGAACTCCCCCCGGGACCGGAACCTGGACCAGGCGGTGGATACTATCACGGCCAAATTCGGGAACCGGGCCCTGGTCCGAGGGGCTGTGCTCAGCCTGCAGACCCGCGAACCGTCAGAGCCAAAGGAGACAAAATGATCGAGAAGGTTCAGGACCCAGTGTACCGGATCACTGTGCCCATGCCCAACAACCCCCTGAAGTATCTCAATGCCTACGTCCTGTACGGAACAGAGCGCAGCTGCCTGATCGACACCGGCCTGAACCGTGATTCGTGCTGGACGGCGCTGAACCAGGGGCTGCAGGAACTGGAGATAGATATCTCCAGACTGGATGTCCTGGTCACCCATATGCATTCCGACCACAGCGGGCTGGTCCCCAGGCTGTATGCCCAGGGGGCAGGGATATACATGAGTCCTCCGGACGCGGAGGTGATCACCCGGCCTTTGGACCTGGAGACCATACAGCGCTTTGCCCTGCTCAACGGACTGCCCGGCGACCAGCTGAGCCAGGCAGTGGACGCCCATCCCGGATTCAAGTACCGGCCCCAGGGTCCGGTTGAGATTCAAGCCCTGGGGGAAGGAGACAGGATCGAATATAACGGGCTCACCCTGCACTGCCTGCTCACTCCAGGGCACACCAGGGGCCACCTCTGCTTCTACGAGCCGGACCGCAAGCTGCTCTTTGCCGGAGACACGCTGCTGGAGGAAATCACCCCCAACATCTCCCAATGGGTGCCGGGGGAGGATCCCTTGAGCCACTACATGCACAGTCTGGATCGCCTGCAGGACCTGGAGGTTTCCCTGGTTCTGCCCGGGCATAGACGGTTGTTTTCAGACCATAGACGCCGGATCCGGGAGATCAGGGAGCACCATGTGCAGCGCCTGGAGGAGGTCAGGCGGATCGTTTGGGACCAGCCGGGGCACGGCTTCGATATAGCCTCCGGCATGACCTGGGATTTGGACACCACGGACTGGAACAAGTTTCCCCTGGCCCAAAAGTGGTTTGCAACCGGCGAGGCCCTTGCTCACTTGAGCTATTTGGAATCCCGGGGCGAGATTCACAAAACCAGGTCCGGACCGCACCAGATATGGAGCCCGGCCTCCTGCACATGAGGGCCAGAGGCTCTGTCTTTACCTTGGTGCTCGGCCATCAGGCGAAACGGGGCGTGCGCTTGTGCACAAAGGCCTGCACGCCTTCGGCAAAGTCCGGATCAGACCAGGCCCGGACCTGACGCACGGCTTCTTCTTCAAGGTGCCGGCTCAGATCGTTGTCCGCGCTGGCCTTGAGCAGGGCCTTTATGGACCTGATCGCGCCCTGCGGGCCCCCGGCCAGCCTCCCGGCCATTTCCCGAACCTGGTCCTGGAACTCCGTGTCCGGAACGACAGAGGTAAAGAGTCCCAGCTCATAAGCCTGGGAAGCCGACAGGGTACGGCCGGATAGCATCAGCTCCATGGCCCGGTGCATGCCCACCACCCGGGGCAGCAGCCAGGACGCAGCGCTGTCCGGAACAGCAGCGATGTTCACAAAATTGGGGGCGAATCTGGCCGACTCGGCAGCAATGCTCATGTCACAGGCCAGGACCAGGGCGGTTCCGGCTCCGGCGGCTACTCCGTTTACTCCGGCCAGAACCGGCTTTTCAAAATGCCAGAGCTTTTCGATCAGGCCCCCGGCCAGATCCACAATCTCCCGTTTCTTGGGCTGGTCATCGGCCTCCATCAGCCAGGCGAGGTCGCCCCCGGCACAAAACGCAGGGCCGCTTCCGGTCAGGACCAGAACCCGCACCCGGTCGTCCTTGGCCGCCTGATTCAGGACCTGCTCCAATTCCCGGGTCATGGTTTTGTTGATCGCATTGTACTCCTTGGGCCGATCCAAAGTGATCAGACCCAGGCCAGAACCTGGATGTTCATACCGACACGTCTGCAGTTGCATTGGTCCTCCGATATTCCGCATGGGATGTACATGAGCCTACTGTCCGAACGGTAAGCACCGAGAGAAAATACCCGGACCCTGCGTGGCGTTCAACCACGCAGGGTCCGGGTGTTCCAATAATGGCGCGCCAGGTCGGCAGTCATGTGTATGAAAAACTGGTTCTTCGACGTAGCTTGTGGATTTTTGGAGTTTGCCATCTCTTCTGTATGCAATTCCACTTTCTGGGTCCAAGAGCCGAAAAACTGTTATGAGTTAATAGTTGTTGCCGGACGCTTTGCGCCCGGCAACAACGCCCCGCGGATAAGATCCGCTGGATGCTCGGCGCAAAGCGCCTCACAACCAGCGGATCCAGCAGTCTCGGCCTGCGGCAAACTGCGTTTGCCTCCGGCCTCGCTCCTGATCCGCGGGGCGTTATCAGGATCCGGTTGGATAATCACTCCCAGTCGATATCGAAATCGGTATCGAAATCGTTTGCATGCTTCGTCAGCGCAAGCCTGCCTGCGCCTTGGCAGGCATGTGGGGTAATAGAAAAGACCCCTGTTTCTCAACTGGTGAAGGTCCCTTTGAACTCTGGCTTCCGCTTCTCCAAAAAGGCAGTCGCTCCCTCCTTGGCGTCCTGGCTGACGAAGCTGGTGGCGAATGCCTCGGCCTCAAAGGCGCAGCCTGTCTTCAGGTCCACCTCCACGCCCCGGTCAACGACCTGCTTGACGGCCCGCAGGGCGACTCTGCCCTTGGAAGCCATTTTTTTGGCCGTCTTCATTACGGAATCCTTGAGCTCGTCGTGGGGAAACACCCGGGCCACGAGACCGAGATCCTTGGCCTCCTGGGCCGAGATCTGATCCCCGGTCATGCACAGCTCTTTCGCCTTGGCCCTGCCCACCAGTCTGGACAGGCGCTGGGTTCCCCCGAATCCTGGAATGATACCCAGATTGATCTCCGGCTGCCCGAACTTGGCCTGATCGGAAGCATAGATGAAATCGCAACTCATGGCCATTTCACAGCCTCCGCCCAGGGCAAAGCCGTTCACGCAGGCTATGACCGGAATGGGCAGCTCTTCCAGGGCAAAGAAGACCTTTTGTCCTTCTTCGGCAAAATGCTTGGCTTCCAGGGCGTTCATCTTGGGGAACTCGGATATGTCTGCACCGGCCACAAAGGCCTTGTCTCCGGCTCCGGTAATCACCATGACCCGGGCCTCCTCGGTACTGCGGATCTCTGCCACGGCCTGCCCCAGCTCCTTCAAGGTATCCGGGCTCAAGGCGTTGAGCACCTTGGGGCGGTTAATGGTCACCACCGCCACTCCGTCCTGGATCTCCAGCCCTATGTTCTGATAAGCCATACGCGTTTCTCCTTGTGTTTCCGGAACCAATGCGGCCGGGGCGGAAATCGCCCCGCACTCCCATCCATTCTGTTGGAGGCAACATTGCCATGGAGAAGACGAAATTTCAAATCCTTCCACTTTGGGGACACCTTGACGTCCAGGCCGCTCTGACGTCATTGTACATTCTTCCGGGGGGCACTTCCAAACTCAGATGCCTGCCAAAGCGCAGGCGCAACCAAGCATGAAAAATTTTGTTTCTTCGACACAGAAAGTGGAAGTGCATACAGCAGAGACGACAAACTCCCAAAATCCACAGGTTAGGTCGAAGAACCAAAATTTTCGTGGTCTTCCAGTAGACCGTCCGGCAAACCTCAACCCCGCATAGAGACTATGAGCAAACGACTGAGCATTGACGACTTTCGGATCAGCCTGGATCTCCCGGTCCAGTGGGGGGACATGGATGCCTTCCAGCATGTGAACAACGCACGCTTCTTCCGCTTTTTCGAGTCCGCCAGGGTGCATTACTTCCACACCACCGGCCTTGGGGACTATTTCGCGGGATCCAGCCTGAGCTTCATCCTGGCCAAGGCCGGCTGCACCTATATCGCCCCATTGACCTATCCGGACAGCATAGCCGTGGGCTGCCGGACGGTGCGAATCACCCCCTCCCATCTGGAGCAGCAGTACCTGATCCACTCCAGCAAGCTCCAGACCGCGGCTGCCCTGGGAACAGCCAGCATTGTGGCCTTTGACTATGAATCCATGCACAAGGCCGAGTTCCCGCCCCGGCTTCTGGACATTATCTCCCGGCATGAAGGGCTCGAAGTGGAGTCCGCCGGGTAGGCGCGCATGCATATCTATTGCGTCGGCGGCGCAGTCCGGGATGCCTTCCTGGGCAGACCTGTGCTGGACACAGACTATGTCGTCGTGGGCTGCAGGGAAGAGGAGTTCGCCCGGACATATCCCCGGGCCAGAAAGGTCGGGCAAAGCCATCCGGTGTTTCTGCTTCGGGGCAGACAGTATACTGTTTCAGCTGCCCAAAACATCGACCAGGACCTGCTGGGCAGGGACCTGACCGTCAATGCCCTGGCCCTGGACCAGTCCGGATATCTGTACACTCACCCCCTGGCCGTATCCGATCTGGCTCACAGATGGCTGCGGCCGGTGCGGGCAGAAAACTTTTTTGCCGATCCCCTCCGGGTCATCCGTGCGGCCAGATTCAAGGCCTGCCTGCCCGAGTTCCGTCCGGCGCCGGAGCTTCTGTCCCTTATGACCCGGGTGGCCTCGGCCGGGATGCTGGACCGCATAGCCCCCGAACGGGTGGGCCGGGAAGTCCGCCTGGCCTGTGGCGGCTCCAAACCCGGCAATTTCCTGCGCCTTCTGGCCTGTACGACCTGTCTGCATCCCTGGCTGAACGAACTCCTCCGAGCAGACCGGAAGCGGTCCGCCCGGATCATGGATCGTCTGGCCGGCAGGGAGCTGAGGGTGTGGATGGCCCTGGTCCACAGCCTGGAAGATGCTTCAGCCCGCACTGCGGGCTGCGTTCCGGATTCCATGAGTGCAGAACGGGCTGGGGCCCTGGGCCGCAGGCTTCGGTTGCCCAATACAATGACAGCCGCCGGCCGGCTGGCCGCAGCCTGGAGCCAGACGGCTGCACACTACGACCGCCTGGCCCCTGAGCACCGGGTCGCACTGCTCCTGGACCTGCAGGCCCAAGGGTTGATGGAGGACTTCTGGAGCCTGATCAGGGCCGTTCACGGACACGACCATTTCAGCCGGGCCCAGGCGGACCTGCGGACCATCCGGGGGGTTCGCCTTCCTCCTGAATGGCGGAACTTGGGCCGACGATCTGGAGAATACCTGCATTACCTCCGCTGCCGCAGCTTACAGCCATGACCAGTAAATCGGAAAATCCACCCCCTGCCCTGCACCTCACCCTCAGCGGCAGAGTTCAGGGCGTCGGGTTTCGGCCCTTTGTCTTCCGCTTGGCCCAGGAGGAGCACCTGAGCGGAGAGGTGCGCAATACGTCCCAGGGAGTGGAGATCATTGTCCAGGGCCAGACGGAGTCTGTACAGGCCTTTTGCCGAAGGCTGGAGACGGACCTCCCGCCGGTGGCCCGGATCACCGCCCTGGAAAGCATATGGCTGGAGAACCCTCCCCGGTTCTCCGGCTTTCACATCCAGGCCAGCTCCACCGGACCCGGACACAGCATCCTGATCAGTCCGGATATAGCCATGTGTTCCGAATGCCGGGCCGAGATCCACGATCCCGCCAACTCCCGGTACATGTATCCGTTCACCAACTGCACCAACTGCGGCCCCCGGTTTACGATTACTCACTCAGTACCCTACGACCGGGACTCGACCTGCATGGCCTGCTTCCCCATGTGCGCAGCATGTGAGCGGGAATACCACGACCCGGCCGACCGCAGATTCCATGCCCAGCCCAACGCCTGCCCGGCATGCGGGCCCGGGGTGTGGTCTCCGGGCTCCAGCGATGCATCCGATTTGGCGGGCCACCAAGCCCTGGATGCGACTGTTGCGGCCCTGGCCCAGGGCCGGATAGTGGCCGTCAAGGGTCTGGGCGGATTCCATCTGGCCTGTCTGGCCACTGACTCCCGGGCGGTCCAACGCCTGCGGCAGCGCAAGAACCGTCCGGGCAAGCCCCTGGCGGTGATGGTCCGGGATGAGTCCGCAGCCCGTGCCCTGGCCCGCCCGACGGACCAGGACATATCCTGGCTGGCCGGGAGTGTTCGGCCCATTGTTCTGGTTCCCAAACGCATCCCCGGTCCTCTGGCCGACAGCCTGGCACCGGACACGGACAGGATCGGGCTCATGCTGCCATACACCCCGCTGCACGATATTCTGCTCTCCAAGCTGGAGGCCTGTTTCCCAAAAGACCATCCGGCGGCTGTGGTCATGACCTCGGGCAATGCCGGCAGCGAGCCCATTGCCCTTGGCAACCGGGAAGCTTTGGAACGCCTGGGGCACATCGCCGATCTATTCTTGCTCCACAACCGGGACATCCTGGTCCGCAGCGACGATTCGGTCCTGTGCACCCTGCCGGACCGGGAATCCCCCCTTCTCTACCGCCGGGCCAGAGGCTTTGTCCCCTCGCCCGTTGCATTGGGTCAAAGCGGGCCCAGTACCCTCGGACTGGGTCCGGAGCTCAAAGCCACCGTCTGCCTGACCAAGCATGATCAGGCCTTTGTCTCCCAGCATATTGGAGACGTCCAAAACCTGGCCACATTTGGGTTTTATCAAGAGACCATCGCCCATCTCCAGACCATCCTGCAGACGGTTCCCCACGCCCTGGTCACCGACCTGCATCCCGACTTCATGACTACCCGCTATGCCGCGGAACAGACCGGGCGTCCGATTTTTGCCCTCCAGCATCATACGGCCCATATTCTGGCCGTCCTGACTGAAAACAGACTGGATCAGCCCAGCCTGGGCCTGGCTCTGGACGGGACCGGACTCGGACCGGATCACACCCTGTGGGGCGGTGAACTTCTGTATGTTGATCCCTCCCGGATGGAAACCCACAGGCTTGGGCACTTCAGCCCCGTCGCTCTGCCCGGGGGTGACAAAGCGGCAGCCGAACCCTGGCGCACGGCCCAGAGCTTTTTATTCTCCCTGGGGAAACATGCCCCCGAAAACCGTGAATGGCCCTGGCTGAAGGCCTTCCCTGCGGCCAGCGACATGGTGGGCCAGATGCTGGACAAGGGCATCAACTGCGCTGTGAGCACCAGCTGCGGCCGCCTGTTTGACGCCGTATCAGCCCTGCTCGGACTGTGCCTGGAAATCGAGTACGAGGGTCAGGCTGCAATCCGTCTGGAACAAGTCCAATCCCGGGAAGAAGGCCCCGGCTACCGCTGCCCTGTCAAACCGGGCGTGCAAACGCCCGCCCTGGATACCATGCATCTCTTTGCCCAGGTCTATGCCGACTGGACCCTGGGCCGAAACCCGTCCTCCATCAGCCGCTGGTTCCACCTCGGCCTGATTCAGGGACTCTGCGACTGGGCCCTGGCTGCTTCCCGAACAACCGGCCTTGCACATGTCGCCCTCAGCGGCGGGGTCCTCCAGAATGCAACCCTGGCCAGACGTCTTCCTGCTGAGCTCGCAAAGCGGGGACTTGTCCCCCTGGTCCATCACAGCCTTCCACCCAATGACGCCTGCATCTCCCTGGGCCAGGCCGTCTATGGTCGATTCCGGCTCAGCAAGGGCTGAGACCTGTCCCAGGGTTCCAACCCCACAGAGCAGCAATTTGGCTCTTGGACACAGAAAGTGGAATTGCATACATAAGAGTTTGCCGTCTGTTCTGTGTGCCGTGAGCGGCAGGCCCGCACATTTTCTTGGTCCCGCCACCAGGCACTCACATGCATGATATGCTCAGTCCATCTGAAGGCAATGTCCATCATGTGAGTGCCTGGAGGGGGCAGGGATCCCCCTTTGGCGGGGCTTAGAAAATACCGGGCCGAAAGTGGGCACACAGAAGGGATGGCAAGCTCCAAAAATCCACAAGCTACGTCGAAGAACCAGCAATTTTTATTC
Organism: Desulfovermiculus halophilus DSM 18834; assembly: GCF_000620765.1. Lineage (NCBI taxonomy): Bacteria > Pseudomonadati > Thermodesulfobacteriota > Desulfovibrionia > Desulfovibrionales > Desulfohalobiaceae > Desulfovermiculus > Desulfovermiculus halophilus. The sequence goes on along the minus strand of NZ_KK211185.1, from coordinate 149,317 downwards.
ACCAGCGCGCGCTGCATCCCGGATTCGCCTGGGGCCGAAAGGCGGGCAGCTTCCCTTTTATCCCCTGGACATCAAACGATATCTTCAACATTACATGTCTGACTTGCCAAGGAGAAAAGAAGCGGTTAAAATACATGTTTCTCTCAAATTGAGTGCCCATATCTTACACTGAGCTTACAATTATGCACAACAAAACACCTCATATCTCAGTTCCGGGACAAACCATCTTGAACCGCGTTCTCTCTATTCCGGCGGAAGAGTTTCGTTCCTGGTCCGAATCCACTCAAGAGCTGGCTACCAGTTTGTCATTCGAGTTCTTCATCGTCCGCTATAACCCCTTCATTCCGGCCGAATCCGTGGCCAAAAGCGTATTCAAACGCCTGGAGGCGGAAAAAGGGGGAATCGCCCCTGGGGAGTACGCACAGATCAAAAACGGACTGGAATCCTTCTGGGAAGAATATCAGAATGATCAGCAGTTCAAATCCCAGGTCAAGCAACGCTTGGCCCAGATCATGCCCAGCGAACATATCGTTACGGCTCCGAACGCCCTGGTGGAGTGCGCCACTGACGCCACCGACCTGCGGCTGGAAATCCCCATGCTTCTGGTCGCCCCCGGAAGCACGGAAGAGGTCCAGCGGATCATTGCCTTGGCCAACGAAATGGAGTTCAGCATCGTTCCCCGCGGCGGAGGCTCAGGCCTAACCGGAGGGGCAATCCCGGCTGCCCGGCGGACCATTATTCTCAGCCTGAGCCGGATGAAATCCATCCTGTCCATCGATACCTACGATATGGTCCTGTGCGCCCAAACCGGAGTGATAACCCTCAACGCCATTGAAGCCGTGGCCGAACACGGCCTGCTTTTCACCGTAGACCCGGCCTCCAAGGCATCGTCCTCCCTGGGAGGAAATATCTCGGAGAATGCCGGAGGACCCTTTGCCTTCGAGTACGGGACCACCCTGGACAATATCTTGAGCTACACCATGGTCCAGCCCTCCGGGCAAAGCATAACCGTCACCCGGCGCAATCACCCCCGGCACAAAATCCTGCCCCGGGAGACGGCCGTCTTTGACGTCACCGACCACCAAGGCAACCTGCTCCGGACCGTCAGCCTGGAAGGCGGGGATATCCGCGCTCCGGGGCTGGGCAAGGACGTCAGCAACAAGGTCCTGGGCGGCCTGCCGGGGATTCAGAAGGAAGGGGTGGACGGGATCATCACCGAGGCCTGCTTTACCCTGTACCCAAAGCCCGAGCACTCCCAGACCCTGTGCCTGGAGTTCTTCGGCCAGTCCATGCACAATGCCATGCGGGTGATCACTGAGCTGGTGCAGCTCCGGGACCGGATCAGAGAGCAGGGCGACCTGGTCAAGATGTCCTCCCTGGAAGAGTTCGGCACCAAATACGTCCAGGCCATTGAGTATGAAAAAAAATCCCAGAAATACGAAGGCGAGCCGATCTCCGTCCTTTTGATCCAGATAGACTCCGGGGATCTGCAGGCCCTGGAGCAGATCAAGCAGGACATTGTGGCCATTGCGGAGAAGGTGGACAATGTGGACGTCTTTGTGGCCCGGGACGAGAAAGAGGCTGAAGAGTTCTGGCACGACCGGCATCGGCTCAGCGCCATCACCAAGCACACCAGCGGCTTTAAGATCAATGAGGACGTGGTCATCCCCATCCAGGCCATCCCCGAGTTCGCCGACTTTATCGAAGAGTTGAATCTTCACTATCTGGCCCGGGCCTACCGCAAGGCCCTGCAGCAGGTCAGCGAACTGGATCAGGTCGACCCCGGGGACGAGTTTATCGACATGGAGATGACCTTTGCCAACAAGGTCCTGAAACGAAAGATCTCCAGCAAAAAATTAGCTGAACAGGAGTTTGAGCTCCAGATCCACTACTTCTTCCAGGACTTGATCAGCCGGCATCCGCAGCACGCTCAGGACCTGGAGGACATCCACCGGCATATGAGCTCCACTCGGATCATCATAGCCAATCATATGCATGCCGGAGACGGCAACTGCCACGTGAATCTCCCGGTCAATTCGAACGACCAGGAGATGCTCCGCCTGGCGGAGGAGGCCGCCGGCAAGGTGTTTAGGAAAGTTTTGGAGCTCAGCGGATCGGTATCCGGAGAACACGGGATCGGCATCACCAAGATCGCCTTTCTGGATCAGAAAAAGATCCAGGACCTGTTCGCCTACAAACAGCAGGTGGACCCCAAAAACCTGCTCAATCCAGGAAAATTGGTGCAGTCCGGGATTCAACAGATTCCATACACCTTTTCCTTCAACCGACTGATCCAGGATATCGCCAAGACCAGCCTGCCGCACAAGGACAAGCTCATTGAGCTCTTGCGCACCATTCAGACCTGTTCCAGATGCGGGAAATGCAAGCAGGTCTGTCCCATGTATTATCCGGAACGAGGATTTCTCTATCACCCCCGGAACAAAATCATTACCCTCGGCGCCCTGATCGAGGCCCTGTACTACAGTCTGCTGGACAAGGGACAGCCGGACAAGCACATTATGGAATCCCTGGAGGATATCCTGGAGCGGTGCACGGCCTGCGGAAAATGCACAGCCATCTGTCCGGTAAAGATCAATGTTCCGGACCAGGTCCTGTCCATGCGCTCATTTCTGGAAGAGGACTTCTGGACCGGTCAGCATCCGATCAAGACCAGAGTCATGAAGTACTTAAGCAGGAACCCGGAACGAGTGCCCGCAGCGGCCAAGGTCAGCAGCATCGGGCAAAGCGTGCAGAAGCAGACCATCGCCCGGCTGCCCAGGTCCTGGCGCGAGCGGCGCACGAACATCCTGTTCCGCGAACCCGCCCCCAGCCTGGACTTCACCAACCTGTACCAGGTCCTCCAGCCCGGGGAACCACCCATTTTGTGGCCCAGAGGACACCGGCCGGGAGCCCCGGTCTCCGGGGTCTACTACTTCCCCGGATGCGGAGCCAGCCTGTTTTCCAAGGAGATCGGGCTGGCGGCCATCAATCTCTTGCTCAGCCTGGGCACCGCGGTGATCATCCCTCCCAGACAGCAGTGCTGCGGATATCCCTTGCTGGCGTCCGGTTCCCATCAGGAATACAGGGCAACCCAGAACGCTGCTGATGAAGGTATCGGCCGGGCCATATCCCTGGCCCAGGAGCACCGCATTCAGCTCAGAGCGGTGGTCACATCCTGCGGCACATGCCGGGAATCCCTCCTCCGGACCCGGACCATGAGCCGGAAGAACGCCGACCCCAAACTCCTTGATATTTTGCAGTACGTGGACCAAAGATACGGTGCGAGGATTGAAGAGCAGGTCAAAGCCGGACGCAGTGCACAGGAAGAAGACCGGGACGTTTCCCGGCACCCCCTGCTGTTGCACAGTTCCTGCCACAGCGAATGGAGCGGACTGCCGGCCAACACCAGCAGCCAGGTCTACGCTCTGGCCCTGAGCCGGATGCTGGACCAACCGGTCAAGCTCAGTCCCGGCTGCTGCGGGGAGAGCGGCCTGGGCGCCTTGACATCCCCGCATATATACAACACCATCCGGGACCGCAAAAAGGCGCAGCTTGCCCTGGACATTCAGGACTACCCCTTGCAGTTGCCCGTAGTGGTCAGCTGCCCGTCCTGCAAGATAGGCATCAGGCGCATCCTGCTGGACTTGCAGCCCAAGCGGGAGGTCATCCATGCCCTGGAATACATAAACAGGGTGGTGTATGGCCGGGAATGGGCGAAAAAGATCCAGAATGAGCTTAAATCCGGAGAATTCAACTCTGCCTAGAGCAGACCCTGCCTGGAGACTGTGTGCGGGTCTTGGCCATTGACTTTGGGCTCAAACGGGTCGGATTGGCCATGTCCGATCCGGGTGGGACCCTTGCCCTGCCCTACGCCACTCTGGTCAAAAAGGACAATTCCCAGCTCTTTAGCGAAATCAAGGATGTCCTGGACCTGGAAGGCGTGGACTGCCTGGTGGTCGGACTCCCTGTCGGCCTGGAGGGTGAAGAGACCCTGAGCACCAGGCAGGCCCGGAACTTCGCCCGCCGTCTCAGCCGGATCACCTCTCGGCCCGTTTATCTGCAGGACGAGACCCTGAGCTCTACCGAGGCGGCCCAGAGACTCCGGGAATCCGGGCTTTCCGCCCGGAAGCAAAAGCCGGTCCTGGACCAGATGGCGGCTGTCGTCATTTTGGAGAGCTTTCTCGCTTCAAGTTCACCCACGGATTGTACTCCAACCACCGGGCATACTGAATGAAAATCGTGTGGAAACGACGGGCGGCAGTGGTTTTGTGCACATCCTTCATCGCCGCCCTGCTCTGCGCCGTGTTTGCCCTCCAGTACACATTCCTTCCGGTCCAGACCCCGGGCACAACCGTGCATATCCGAATTCAGCCCGGGCAAAGCTTGGCCCAGATAACTGATGAACTCCGGGCGAACAAGGTCATAGCCCGCCCCAAGCTCTTCAGGCTGCTGGCCGTCTGTTCCGGTCTGTCCACCAATATTCAGGCCGGGGAATTTGAGGTCGACACCGGGTGGAGCCGGCTGCATATTCTGCGGACCTTGGCCAGGGGGCCGCAGGTTCTGCATACCCTTCGCATTCCCGAGGGCCTGACCTGGTGGCAGACCGCAGACATCGTGGGCCAAAGCGGCCTGACCAGCTACGATGCGTTCAACGCCGCGATCCATGACCAGGACATCCTGAAGGAGTTCAACATCCCGGCCGACTCCGCCGAAGGCTATCTCTTCCCTGAAACCTATCACCTGCCCCGTCCGGCCGATCGGGACGCGGAGCCCATTGTCCGCCTCATGCTCCGGGAATTCAGCACCAAGGTCCAGACCCTGTGGCCCGAGTCCAGCCCGGATCCCAAACGGATTCACGACCTGGTCATCCTGGCCTCCCTGGTGGAAAAGGAGACCGGACGACCTGACGAACGCAGAACCGTAGCCGGCGTCTTTGCCAATCGACTCCAGCGGGGCATGCGCCTGCAATGCGATTCGTCCATCATCTACGGTCTGGGACAGAGCTTTGATGGAAACCTGACCAGATCCCATTTGCGGGACCAGGGGAATGCCTACAACACCTATACCCATGCCGGCCTGCCCCCGGGGCCGATCTGCTCCCCCGGCCTGGCTTCACTCCAGGCGGCCAAAAACCCAGAACAGCACAACTACCTGTACTTTGTTTCCAAGGGCGACGGAAGCCATCATTTCAGCCGCACCCTGACTGAACACAACCGTGCGGTTCGCCGCTATCAGCTGCGCTGAGAGGTTCATGCTCACTGCAATCCGGCCTCAGGAGAAGTTATGCAGACGGAAAAGGTATGCGAATTCATCGTCGACTGGCTTATCGACTACTCCCGCCATGCCGGAACCAAGGGCTTTGTGGTCGGTGTTTCCGGAGGAATCGATTCCGCAGTAACCTCCACCTTGTGCGCACGGACCGGGATGCAGGTCCTGGCGGTGGACATGCCCATCTATCAGCCCCAAAGCCAGATGGAGCTGTCCGCCCGGCACATCGCCTGGCTGGAGGCCAGCTTCACCCAGGTTCAGGGGGTGCGTGTGGACCTGACATCCGCCTTTCAGGCCGTGGAGAACACACTTCCCCGGGACATCCAGGACGATTTGACCATGGCCAATACCCGCTCCCGGCTGCGCATGCTCACCCTGTATGCCTTTGCCGCTCATCACGGGATGCTGGTGCCCGGGACCGGAAACAAGATCGAGGATTTCGGGGTGGGATTCTTTACCAAATATGGAGACGGAGGCGTGGATATCGCTCCAATCGCCGACCTGATGAAATCGGAGGTCTACGCCCTCGGCCGGCACCTGGGGGTCGTTCAGGAGATCATGGACGTCCCCCCCACCGACGGGCTGTGGGCGGACAGCAGAAGCGACCAGGACCAGCTCGGGGCGAGCTATACAGAGCTTGAGCAGGCCATGCAGTTCGCGGAACAGGGAGGGGACCCGAGCTTTCTCTCGGACCGGGAACGGGAAGTATTGGACATTTATACAAAGCTGCACGCCAAGAACCGGCACAAGATGGAGCCCATCCCGGTCGCAGTGATCCCCGGCCATTTGCGGTGAGTTTTTTTGGCTCTTCGACCCAGGACGTGGTATTTCATGCATCCACTCGCTGCGTCGAAGAACCCAAAATTCCATTTGGTGACTTACAAACACTACAGCTGCAGTTTGGGTACAACAAACGCCTGCAAAGAGCCAGGCGATTACTTATAGCTCCCACGCTCTGCGTGGGAGCTTTCCTGACCGCTCCCGCGGTCTCTTTCTGGACGCCGGAGCGTCCAAAAGAGTTCCCACGCAGAGCGTGGGAACGATAAAAAAATTCCATTTGGTGACTTGAAAAGCCGGGTTTACCGTGTTCGAAGACGGAATGTCCGGCTATGAATTGTTCGCCTTTCTCCGCTTCCAGAGCTGCATCTCATTCATCTTCTGCTTCCGCTGCCGGGCCAGACCTTTGGCAATCAGGGCCGTATTTTTCTTCATGCCCCATTTTTCCTTGTACTCTTCCGGGGTGAGACCGTGCAGGGCCAGATGGCGCTTGGTCAAGACCTTAAATGTCTTTCCGCATTCCAGGCAAACAACTGATTTCTCACGGATAGCCTTTTTTGGATCCACAGCCGGCTCCTGGGGCTGTTCCGTCCTCTCCTGGCTTTCGGCCCCGCCTTCAGTAATCTTTTTCAGTTGCTTGGACAAGCCTTGCACCATGGATGTGATTTCTTCCTCAGTCATGTTTCGAACACTTGCCTGAGCTTTCACAATATCCAATGCTTCTTGTACATGTTCTTCCATACAGGAACTCCTTAATTATTTTAACTCGTGAACTTCTTCAGGATATATACTTTGAAAGCTTTTGGCAAGTATCTTGGGATAAAAAATAAATCTCTCCTGCATCGTTATTTTAGCCCGGTCATCTATCATCTGCGGCATCGGCGTGTGACTGCTTTCCCGGGCATCCGCACTCTATGCCCCCAACTCGTTTCATGCCTTGCAATGAATCAGACAACGATCCCCGGTCCAGCCCTTCTGAGCAGCCAGGCGGGCCACAACCCTGGGGTCCACGGACGGGCCTTCCGCAATTACGGCCTCCTGATATGCAACTATGCGCAGCCCCCAAAAGACGTGCAGCAGCTCATTGGCCCGCAGCAGATAGTCCCGGTTCATCGGCTGACCGCTCTTTGCAAGATCGCTCTCCATTGCAGTCTCATAGAGCAGAATCCCACCCATCTTCAGGCTTTCGGTTATGGTCGGAAAAAGCCTGCGGTCCAGGAAATTGCAGCAGACGATGAGATCAAAGCTGTCCGGATGAAGGCACAAGCGGTCCGTATCGGCCTGAACCGGAAAGATCCCGGGTATGGAATGATTTTTCAGGGCACGTACGGCCCTGTCGGCCACATCCAGAGCCAGGACCTCAAACCCCTGGCCGGCCAGAAAGACGCTGTTTCTTCCTCTGCCTGCGGCCAAATCCAACGCCCTGGGGCCGGGAGCCATGGCATGCATGTCCACAATCCAGGACGAGGGCTCTCCCAGCTCCCTTTGATCCTCGAACTTGGCATTCCACCGGACCCTGTCTTTATGCATAGAATCCCCGGTAATCGTTGAGCACCCTGAACAAATACTATCCCCACATCTCATGCTGCATCGTTCTCATCTGACCGTCTATCACACGTCCACAACGCACTGGGCGACCCATGTCCCGCCATCCTCATACACAGCAGTCTGACAAAAGGTTGCCCCCTTGACCTCTACCCCCGGGCCGCCGGCCAGGGCGGCAAAGGGCTCCCCCCTGGCCGTTCCGCTCAGGGTGAAATTGTCTTTGATCTGGACCTTGAATTCAGTCAGGATCAAACCGTGCAAGTCCGCCTCAGTGAGCAGGGAGTTCAGCCAGGCCACAAACATGGATTCCAGATCATAGCCCTGGGCCTCAATGCGCACTTCGGCCGTGGCATTTACGGATTGCATATCCTCGGTCATCAAGCTAAACATGGCCGTGGCCCCTTGGACAAAGGCCTGTTCCAAGCTCGGCCCCCAACCGCGGACCCCGATATCCGCACCATGGTCATAAACCTCGTATCCAGACTTCATATCTCGCCTCAGGCAGGACAAGGACATCGCACATGGCAGAAAATGATCAGACCCACTCAGGCCCCAAGCCGGAAATCCTGGCCCCTGTCGGGGGCGCGGACAGCTTTCTGGCCGGCATTTCCGCAGGCGCAGACAGCATCTACTGCGGCCTGAAACACTTTTCAGCCCGGATGCAAGCCGAAAACTTTTCCATACCGGAATTGGCCAGGCTGACCGCTCTCGCCCGGGAGCAGGGAATCAAAACCTATATCGCCTTCAATTCCCTGGTCAAACCGGGCGAGTTGGAGCAAGCCGGCCGCCTCCTGCAGCGGATCACGGTTTCTGTGCAGCCCCAGGCCATCATTGTCCAGGACCTCGCTCTGGTCAATCTGGCCCGCCAAGTGGAGTACACAGGACAAATCCATCTCTCCACCCTGGCGGCCATGACCTCAGCCCTGTCCCTGCCCATGCTCCCAGGTCTGGATATCTCCAGGGTCGTTCTCCCCAGGGAGCTGAGCATCGACGAGGTCAAGACCATGGCCGACTCCTGTCCCGAGGACTTAGAGCTGGAGGTCTTTGTGCACGGGGCCCTGTGCTATGCGGTTTCCGGCCGCTGCTACTGGAGCAGCTTTTTGGGCGGCAAAAGCGGCCTTCGGGGTCGATGCGTTCAGCCCTGCCGCCGCCTGTACACCCACCGGGGAAAGACCAAACGCTACTTTTCCTGCCTGGATCTGAGCCTGGATGTATTGACCAAGCTCCTTTTGGACATCCCCCAGGTCAAGGCCTGGAAGATTGAGGGTCGGAAGAAGGGCCCGCACTACGTTTTCTACGCTGTCCGCGCCTACCAGCTCTTGCGGGATTTTCCCCAGGACCCCGGGGCCAGGAAAACGGCTCTTGACCTTCTGAACCAGAGCCTGGGCCGCCCCGGAACCCATTACCGCTTCTTGCCCCAGCGCGTTTTTTGCCCGGTGAACACAGAAAAAGATACCGGATCCGGACAGCTGGTGGGCAAGGTGAACAAGTCCTCCGGCGGGTCTGTGGGATTCACGTCCAGAGCCCCCCTGCTGGCCGGGGACCTGCTGCGGATAGGAAGCGAAGACCTCCCCGGACATACGACATACAAGATCTCTGCCTTCAGGGCCAAGGGAAAAAAGATCGCCCTGCCCGCCCGGGCCGGGAACATTGCCCCGGGAAGCCCTGTCGTGCTCATAGACCGCCGGGAGCCGGAGCTGGCCGACCGTCTCCGTCGCCTGCACGCGCAGCTCCAGATGCTGCCCAAGCCGAGGCAGGAACAAGCCGACTTTTCACCGCGCCTGCCTCGAAGCGCCAAGGTCTCGGGCCGGGCCGAGCACGTCCATGTCCGGCCCAGACTCCCCGAGGGGCGGAGCCCTGGAAGCCCGGGACTCTGGCTTTCCCCGGTCCTGAGGATCACAGTCAGCAAAACCGTCTACCCCAGAATCTGGTTCTGGCTCCCCCCGGTCATATGGCCGGAGGAGGAAGACCGATGGGCAAGGCTCATCCGCAATCTGGTCCGAAACGGAGCCAAAAAATTCTGCTGCAACGCCCCCTGGCAGGCCGCCCTCTTTGAGGCCAGGGACGATCTGTCTCTGTGGGCCGGCCCCTATTGCAACGCAGCCAATGCCCTCTGCCTGGAGGAACTGCGGAGTCTGGGCTTTTCCGGGGCCGTGGCCAGTCCGGAACTGTCCGGGGCCGATCTCCTTTCTCTACCCCGGGAATCCCCGCTCCCTCTGGGAATCGTCCTCAGCGGTCCATGGCCCTTGTGCGTGGCTCGAAGCGTGCATCAGGAACTCCACCCCGGCAGCCTGATCCAGAGCCCGAAAAAGGAGCCGTCCTATATACAGAAAAAGGGTCCCCTTATCTATCATTTTCCCAACTGGGAGCTGGATCTGAGCCCGCATCAACGTGAACTGGAAGATGCCGGATACCGGCTCTTCGTCCATCTGCATGAACGTCGGCCTCAGAAAATGCCCCCCCCGACCCGGGTGAGTTCTTTTAACTGGGACCTTCAGCTCTTGTAGGCCTCTATTCCAGGTGAACAGGGCCGCCCTCAACCTGCTCATCCTGTTCAAACCACTTGATCTCGACTTTTAAGGAGTGCTGCGTGCCCTTTCTGCCCTTGTCTTCATCCTCCACTTGCAGTTCAAGAATCACATTGCGGGGTATGTCCACCGCAACCTTTTCCTGTCCCCGGGCCAATGTTGCCCTGCCCGCTTCTATCTTGTCCGCAAGGTGTCGGAGAAAAACGCTCAATTCAGGTCTGCTTTTCTGTTCTTCGCTTTGAAAAATCTTTGTTTCTCTGCCCATTTTTTGCTCCTTGGGGTTTGACATCCCGGCGCTCTATTGTTGTATATGCAAGGTGTTGCAACCTCAAATTTGACACCATGATGGGGTGAAAAGCCTCTCGCCCTCTTTACTTAACAAAAACAAAGAGCGCTTCACTCTATTTGTCCAGCGCATATCTTTAACCATCAACCCACATGGAGGTCCACGACGTGAACACTCCCGGCTTCTCAGCGCTGAGGTCCTGGCTGATACCTCTTCTGACCACGGCAGTCCTGTTCATATCCGCAACAGGCAGTTTTGCCCAGGCAGAGCAGTCGTCTCCCCCGGCCTACTCCACGATAGCCGATCTCCTGGAAAACGAGCAGTCCCGTCAGGCACTGATCCAGGAGCTGCGTTCCCTTGCAGCAGACAAGGGCGGGGAGCTGGCCTCGTCCGGAGCCGCCCAGGCTGCGCCCTCAGCCGATACATCCCTGGCCAGACAGCTGGCCGAAGCAGTGAGCGGCTTCGCCGGAAGCCTGGTCACCCAGATGCAGAAGATATGGACCGCGCTGAGCTCGGTCTTCACCTCCGCCCCGGCAGAGGGCTGGAATCTGGATGCACTGGTCCAGGCAACGACGGACATGGGTCTGATCATCCTGGCAGTCATCCTGGCCTTCTTCATCTTTCGGCGTCTGGCCCGGCCCCTGTTTTCCCGTTTGAGCAGCTGGTCCCTCTACGGAGGGGGCAAAAGCGCCCTGCTCCGGGTCCTGGTGACTGTTTTTCTGGCTGCTCTTGCCGATGCCTTGGTGGTCGTCCTGGCCTATATCACCGGCAACTTCCTGGCCACCTTTGCCATTGGAGAGGCAGGTGCCCTGCCCACCCGCATTGCCCTTTTTCTGAACGCCTTTTTGGTTGTGGAGCTGTTCAAGGCCGCAATCCGGATGCTCTTCTCCTCCCGCTATTCTGGATTGCGCCTGATTCCCATCAGAGACGAGGAAGCCGAGTACTGGAACCGGCGTCTGGCCAGACTCTCCGGGTTTATCGGCTACGGCCTGCTTTTTGCCGTTCCCCTGATCCGGCACAGCGTCTCTCCAGCCCTGGCCCAGGCTGTCAACTTCCTGGTCATGCTCGGGGCCTTTGCTTATGTGCTCCGAACCGTTCTGGCAAACCGGGTCAAGCTTCGAAACGCCCTGGACCAGAAGGCCCAGGCCTCCACTCTCGGCATTTCCAGAATCTCCCTTCATCTTCTGTCCCGTATCTGGCATATAGCTGTCCTGGCCTATTTCCTGGCCATCCTGAACATCTCCATCCTCCGGCCGGGCGATGCCCTGCCCGTGGTCATGCTGGCCACAGTCAAGACCCTGGTCTTTGTCGGCATCGGCCTCATCCTCTCCGGCATCCTTTCCCAGCTCATCGGCAGACGGATCGTGCTCACCGAAGAGCTCCGGGACAAAATCCCCCTTCTAGAGACCAGGCTCAATGCCTATATCCCCAATATCCTGAAGGTTATCCGGGCTGTGATCCTGGCAGCCGTCGTCCTGTTCATTCTGGACGCCTGGGGGCTTTTTGATGTGGGCAGCTGGTATGCGAGCCCCGGAGGACGCAACCTGATCGGCAAGGTCTTCAGTGTGGCTGTTATCCTTATCGTTGCCCTGGCCGTTTGGGTCGCGTTGGCCAGTGTCATAGAGCACTTCTTAAATCCCCGGGCCGGCCGTGGAGAGCCGACCGCCCGGGCCAAGACCTTGATCAGCCTGTTCCGCAACGCGTTGGCCATAACCTTGATGATCATGACCGGGATGATCGTTCTGGCCGAGATCGGGATCAACATCGGTCCCCTCATCGCCGGCGCCGGGGTGCTAGGGCTGGCAATCGGTTTTGGAGCCCAAAAGCTGGTTCAGGATATCATTACCGGAGTGTTCATTCAGATTGATAACGCCATGAACACAGGAGACGTGGTCACGGCCGGCGGCATCACCGGGGTAGCTGAGCGCCTGAGCATCCGTTCCGTGGGACTGCGCGACCTCTCCGGAACCTACCATATCGTGCCCTTCTCCTCAGTGGGCACGGTCTCCAACTTCATGCGCGACTTCGCCTTTCATGTCGGCGAATACGGGATCGCCTACCGGGAAAGCATCGACGAGGCGGTCTCCTGCCTGCGGGAGGCATTTGACCAGCTGGCTGTGGACGAGGAATTCAAGGACCATATCCTGGCCCCCCTTGAGGTGTCCGGAGTGACCGCTCTGGCCGACAGCTCAGTGAACATCCGGGTTAGGATCATGACCTCCCCGGGCATGCAATGGGCCGTAGGACGGGCATACAACCGGCTGGTCAAGCTGCATTTCGACGCTGCGGGCATAGAAATCCCCTTTCCCCACACCACCCTGTATTTCGGGCAGGAAAAGGACGGATCTGCTCCGCCGGCTTATGTGCACCTGCTCGGGAACAAGGAAACCGGGGCGGTCCGGGGTGAAAGCGGACACACTGAATAGCTGTCCAACTCTAAAAATCCGCGGGTTGCTTCGAAGTACCCTGCTCCCGATCCCGGGTTTGGCCCGGGATCGGGAGCTTATCCCCGGCTTGCCGCAGTCCCCTGCACCCTGCCCACAAACAGGAAGCGGTGTACGACTTTTTGGGGCAGGAGAGGGAGCAAACGGACCAGAAGGGCGACCGCGAGGAGGGAGAAAACAAGACGGCCCCAGAGAATGCCGGACATATGTGCGCCCAGCAGGGAGAGAAGGAGCGTATCCTCGATCAGGCTGTGGGTCAGGCCCATCAGGGTCAGGGAGGAAAAGACGTCCTGGGGGGCCACTTGTCCGGACTTGGACTCCTGAATGATCAGTCCGCCCCCATAGGTCAAGCCCATAACCATCCCGATGATGGTCAGAGTGGCCGCTTCCCGGCCGATACCCAAAAAATGAAGCACCGGCCGCAACAGCCAGATCAAGGCGTCCACTATGCGCAGCCGGTGCATGATCCGCATCAACAGGACCAGGGCCAGGATGATCAAGAATATCAGGCCAAGATTCGTGGCCTGATTCAGAGCCCAGGACCACAGGCTTGGATGGGTGGGGACCTCCCCCTGCCAGAAGATGACGTTGGGCCCTTGGAGCCAGCCGGTCAGGGAGTAGAGCTGATGCAGCAGCCAGCCCAGGACGAAGCCCCCGCCGATCCGGGACAGGGCCTGAAACACAAAGCGGGTGCCTGCGGACTGGGCGATCTTGACTTCAATGGGCAGGGCATGGGCCACGAGCATGGCCGTGGACAGGACTGTTACCTGAGCCACTGTCAGCTGCATGGAATCGGCCAGGGTAAGAAAGACGATCATCCCGCTGTACAGGTTATTGACCATGGCCGTGGCCCAGATCAGACCGGTTTCACCGGGAAGGCCCATGAGCTGCATGACCGGATTCAGAGGCTTGGCCAGGTACACAATCAACCCGGACTCCTGCAGGATCTTGACCCCGATCAGGATGGGGATCATGATCTTGAACAGCCGGCAGCTGACCTGGAATGCTTCGCTCCAAGCCTGTTTGCCAAAAACCCACACGGGATAAAGCTTCATGCGCGCAGCCTTCCGACCTGGTTGCTCTGTGGCCTCTGCGCCTCCGGGACGCGGGAGGGGCTTTGGAAAAGACTAAAACACGGACTTCAGCATATCCTGGCCTTGATCTGCTCCTCCGGAATCCCGGTCTTCGGATTCATCCGACCGGGAAGCCCTGCCCTTTGAAATGCGCGTAGGCTGTGTTCCGGCCTTAAACGGCAGCAGGTAGCTTTTTTCCGTCCCCGGACCGGCCAGAAAGCCGTTCGAGGCATCGACCTTGGCCATGACGATACCCCGGGGCTGGGGAAAACGCACCGGTGGATAGCCGTCCTCCACCTCCTGCCGATAGTGAAGCCAGACAGGAGATGCGGCCCTGGACCCGGTTTCGTATTTGCCCATGGGTCTGGGCTGGTCGAATCCAACAAACACCCCGGTCAGCAGATATTGGGTATAGCCCATGAACCAGGCGTCTCTCTGCTCGTCAGTGGTCCCTGTCTTACCGGCCACCGGACGCCCCAGCTTCCGAACCCTCCACCCTGTGCCGCTCTGGATGACCTCCTGCAACAGGGAGCTGATGATGTACGCATTCTGCGCACTCACCCCTTGAATCTGCTCCGGCTCCGAGGCATACATCTCCTCGCCCCAAGGGCCGGTCACCCGGGTGACCAACCTGGGTTTGATCGTGCTTCCGTCCCGGGCAAAGGCGGAATAGGCCTGGCACATGTCCTTGAGGCTGACCGAGGCCGATCCGAGGCTGACGGACAGGTCGCGGGGGAATTCGGCCTCAAGGCCCAGGGTTTTGGCCCGCTCAATGACGGTATCAATGCCTATCTGCCTGGCCAATCGGATGGTCACCAGGTTTCGGGACTTGACCAGGGCCGTACGCAGCAGCGTGGGGCCAAATATCCGCCGCTCGTAGTTCTCCGGTTTCCAATCCCGCTCCATATCCCGGCCGGAAAAGACGATCGGGGCGTCCAAAAGCAGGGATGCCGGGGTGAACCCGTTGTCCAGGGCCGCGGAATAGACGATGGGCTTAAAGGCCGACCCAGGCTGACGTTTGGCCTGTACAGCCCGGTTGAACTGACTCTGGGAGTAGGAAAACCCGCCGGTCATGGCCAGGACCTCTCCGGTTCTGGGATCCATGGAAAATACGGCCCCTTGGACTTCCGGCAGCTGCTGCAATTTCAGGCTGACTTCATCCTGCCCGGCATCTCCATTAGTTTCAGGCTGTGCAGAGGCCCACACCACGTCCCCGTTTTGCAGGACCTTCCGGGCATCGCGAACCGCGGGGACATCCTCCGGAGCTTTGTCCGGGTCCGGCTCCCGGCACCAGTCCATTGTGGACACATCGATCCACCCGGTCTGATTCCCGTGGCTGACTGTGGCCCCTTCGGACTGGACCTTTGCCACCCGAACCAGCATCCAGTCCTGGGGAGCTCCTGGGAAATCCTCCTCCAGCCGGGACAAATCCGCGGTGGAGTTCGTGTCCTGGGTGGTGAACACCGGGCCCCGCCACCCCCGCCGCTTTGTGGACGCGACCAGCCCCTGCTGCAGGGCCTGTTCAGCAGCCTGTTGATGGGTCAGGTCTACTGAGGTCCTGACCTCCAGCCCCCCGCAATAGGTCTTTTCCTCTCCGAACTTGTCCACCAGCCACTTGCGGACCTCTTCCAGATAGTAGCCTCCGACCTTCCAGGTCGGATCGGCCATGGACTGCAAGGTTATATCGGCCTGCAGGGCCTGGTCGTACTCCTTTTGGGTGATCCACTCCAGGTCCAACAGCCGATCCAGGACATACCGCTGCCTGGCTCGGGCCAGATCCATGTTCTTGTACGGATCATACAGGGAGGGCGCCTTGGGCAGACCGGCCAGAAGCGCGGCCTGAGCCAGGTTCAGTTCATCAACGTGCTGGCCGAAATAGATTCTGGAAGCGGCCTCCACCCCGTATGCGCCGTGGCCCAGATAGATCTCGTTTAAGTATATGGTCAGGATCTCGTTTTTCTTCAGATTCTTCTCCAGACGATAGGCGAGGATGGCCTCCTTGAGCTTGCGCTCGTAGCTCCGCTCCGGAGTCAAAAGCAGGGCCTTGATCACCTGCTGGGTTATGGTGCTTCCGCCCTGCACAATGGATCCGGCCCGGATGTTCTTGATCGCCGCCCGCATGATCCCCAGCATGTCGATCCCTTCATGCTGATAAAAGCTGTGGTCCTCAGCAGCCAGAAAGCACAGGGGAACCACCTCGGCCATCTGATCCAGAGAGCGCAGAAAGCGTTTCTCTTTGGCCAGATACCCCAGGACCTCATCGTCCTGGGCGTACACGGTTGTGGTCAGTGCAGGATTGTAGTCCGTGATCTTCTCCACCTTGGGCAGATCATTCGTCGCCCACAGGTAGAGTCCGAGCCCCCCGACGAGCCCGATCACAACCAGGGATGAAAGAGCAACAGCTGTAATTACCAAAAATTTACGCATCAGCTCATCCCGTTAAAGCTCAGTCTCCCCTTGCCCAGCAGATCGTGCATATGCACAGCACCCTGCAGGACACGGCGTTCATCCACAACAGGCAGGACCATAATCGCTCCTTTCTCCATCAGGTCCAGGACCTTCCCGCCCTTTTGGTCCACAGTGACATACTTCGGCTCCGGGGTCATGTAGGTATGGATCGGCTTGTTCAGGTCGTACTCGGTCCGGCAGAGCATCCGCCGCACGTCCCCATCGGTCAAAATTCCCTGCAGCCGCTGCTCCAGATCAACGACAATCACGGCTCCCATGCCGCCCTGATCCAGGACCTCCAGGGCACGGCCCAAGGTGTCCGCAGCATACACAGTCGGCACATCCTCGGTGTGCATCAAGGCCCGCACGCTCATGCTCAGTTGCCGGCCCAGGTCTCCGCCCGGGTGAAAGCGGCGGAAGTCATCCCGCCCAAAGGCCTTCCACTCAATCAAGGCCACTGCTAGGGCATCGCCCAAGGCCAAGGTGGCGGTTGTGCTCGCAGTGGGGGCCAGGCCCAGGGTGCAGGCCTCTTTAGGGACTTCGGTACATAGGGTCACATGACACATCCGGCTCATGCGGGAACGAATATTTCCGGTCATGCCGATGATGTTCGCTCCCAGACTGAGCAGGGCCGGGATGATGGCATTGAGCTCGTCTGTTTCGCCGCTGTTGGAAATGGCCACAACCACATCTCCGGACCGGATCATGCCCAGATCGCCGTGTGCCCCCTCCACCGGATGCAAGAACGACGACGGAGTCCCGGTGCTGCTCAGGGTGGCGGCAATCTTGCGTCCAACCAGCCCGGACTTTCCCAGCCCGGTGACCACCACCCGCCCCTGGCAGCCGGCCAGAAGGCTCACCGCCTGCTCAAACTCAGGCCCCAGGTTGTCCCGAACCCGCTCCAGCCCCTGGATTTCCGTATTCAGCACCTCTCTGGCCAAACTGACCCAGTCCCGGGCCATGCCGTCCGGTTGTGAACTCTGGGAACCAAACTCGCTCATAGTCAATGCCTGACCTCACCTCATGCAACCAGGTCCGTGTCGGGCCTGCTTCGGGTTGGCAATCAATCAAACCTCGCCTTTCCATAGTGCTCCCCCGGAAGGACCGGATACTCTCCCTGAAAACAGGCCAGGCAGAAGTTGCGCTCAGCGTCAACGGAACGGCGCAGACCGTCGACTGTCAAAAAGTGCAGAGAGTCAAGGCCAATGTACTTGGCGATATCCGAAACCGTATGATTGGCTGCGATCAGTTCTCCCTTGGAGGAAAAATCGATCCCATAATAGCAGGGATGGCAGATGGGTGGACAGCTCACCCGCAGGTGCAGCTCCTTGGCCCCCATCTCCCGCAGCTTCTTGATCCTGGTCCTGATCGTGGTCCCGCGGACAATGGAGTCTTCTATAATCACGATCCGTTTCCCCTTGATCATCTCCTTGACCGGATTGAGCTTGACCCGAACCCCGAAGTCGCGCATGTCCTGGGAGGGCTGGATAAAGGTCCGCCCCACATAGTGATTGCGGATCATGGCGTTCTCAAAGGGCAGGCCCGAGGCCTGGGCGTAGCCCACTGCGGCGTACACCCCGGAATCGGGAAACGGCATGCAGAAGTCCGCTTCCACCGGGGCCTCTTCAGCCAATGCCCGGCCCATATTCTTCCGGCAGGTATACACCGTATGCCCAAAGACAATGGAATCCGGCCGGGCAAAGTAGATCAGCTCAAAGATGCAGGGATTCTTTTGCTTGGACTCCACGGCCTGCATGCTGGTCAGCCGGCCGTCTTCAATGACCACCATTTCCCCTGGACGGACCTCCCGCAGGTATTCGGCCTCCAGAAGATCCAGGGCGCAGGTCTCGGAGGCCAGCACCGTTGTCCCCCCAGCCCGTCCCAGGACCAGGGGCCGAAAGCCCCAAGGATCCCGGACGGCTATAAGCTTGGAGTTGGCTTGGATCAGCAGGCAGTAGGCCCCCTGAACCCGCCGGCAGGCACAGGCAATGGCTTCCTCCAGGCTGTTCCCATTCAGATTCTTGGCCACCAGATGCATCAGGACCTCGCTGTCCATGCTGGTCTGAAACAGTGAGCCCTGATCTTCAAGCTCCTTGCGCAACTGATAGGTGTTCACCAGGTTCCCGTTGTGGGCAATGGCCATGTGCAGATCCCGGAACCGGACCAGAAACGGCTGGGCGTTTCGGAGCAGGGAAGCCCCGGTGGTCGAATACCGGATGTGGCCCATGGCCGTCTTGCCCTTGAGCTCGTGTCCCAGGTGACGTTCGCTGAACACGTCCGCCACCAGGCCCATACCCCGCTGTTCCCGGAGTTTTTCACCGTCCCAGGTCACGATGCCCGCACTTTCCTGCCCTCTGTGCTGCAGGGCATACAGTCCGAAATAGGCCATCCGGGCCGCCTCCGGATGTCCGTAGATGCCGATGAGACCGCAATACTCTTTACGCATGTCCGTAATACTCCTGCAAACTGCGCACATCCATCCCCCGGCCCTGCAATTCGCGCATGGCCTGGGCCATGGCCTTGGCTCCGGCCAGGGTCGTGGTATATGGCAAATTGTACAAAATAGTCGCTTGGCGCAGGGAGGACGAATCCTGAATGGTCAGTTTTCCTGACGAGGTATTGATGACCAGATCAATATCCTTGTTTTTGATCAAATCAATGGCATTGGGTTGTCCTTCATAGACCTTGTTCACTGTATCGGCCGAAATCCCGTGCTGAGCAAGATAGTCCGCAGTGCCTTGCGTGGCCACCAGGCGCAGGCCGAGACTGGAGAAGGTCCGGGCCGGCTCAACAATCTGGGCTTTGTCCCGGTCGTTGACCGAAATGAATACCGTGCCCTGCATGGGCAGCTTCTGTCCCGCGGCCAGCTGACTCTTGATATAGGCCAAGCCAAAGGAGGCGTCCATTCCCATGACCTCCCCGGTGGACCTCATTTCCGGCCCGAGAAGGGTATCCACCCCGGGAAACCGGCTGAAGGGCAAAACGGCCTCCTTGACCGCCAGATACCCCCGCTTCCGCTGGGACCAGGGATCCAGATCCCGCAAGCGCCCGCCCATCATTACCCGGGTGGCCAGCTTGGCCAGGGGGACTCCGGTTGCCTTGCTCACAAAAGGCACAGTCCGGGAAGCCCGGGGGTTGACCTCCAGAATATAGATCTCCCCGTCCTTGACCGCAAACTGGATGTTCATCAGGCCTTTGACCCCCAGCTCCCTGGCCAGGGCCTTGGTTTGGCGGGTTAGCTCTTCGATCATCTCCTCTCCGATGGTATGCGGAGGCAGCACACAGGCCGAATCCCCGGAATGAACCCCGGCTTCCTCTATGTGCTCCATGATTCCCCCGACATAGGTATCTTCCCCGTCCGAGACTGCGTCCACGTCTATCTCAATGGCGTTTTCCATGAACTTGTCCAGCAGGATGGGATGGTCCGGTGAGATGATCACCGCCTCCTGGAAGTAATTGAGCAGATCCTGCTCATCGTAGACGATCTCCATGGCCCGGCCCCCAAGCACATAGGAGGGCCGAACCACCAAGGGATAGCCGATGCGCCTGGCGATGACCAGCGCACCGTCCTCGGAAACAGCCGTGCCGTTTTCCGGCTGCTTCAGATCCAGCAGGTGCAGGAGATCATGAAACCGTTCCCGGTCCTCGGCCCGGTCGATGCTGTCCGGAGACGTCCCCAGAATGGGCACTGAGTTTTCCAGGAGGGAGACGGCCAGATTCAGGGGAGTCTGCCCCCCGAACTGGATGATAACCCCTTCCGGCTGTTCCTGCTCGATGATGTTCAAGGTGTCTTCAAGGGTCAGGGGCTCAAAATACAATCGATCCGAGGTGTCATAGTCCGTGCTCACTGTTTCCGGGTTGGAGTTGACCATGATGGACTCCACCCCCATATCCCGCAGGGCAAAGGACGCGTGCACGCAGCAGTAGTCGAACTCGATTCCCTGTCCGATGCGGTTCGGCCCCCCGCCAAGGATGACCACCTTTCTGGCTCCGGTGCTCCGGGCCTCGTTCTCCCGCTCGTAGGAGGAATAAAAATACGGGGTGTAGGCCTCGAACTCGGCTGCGCAGGTATCCACCAGCTTATACGTGGGCAGAATATCCATGGTTTTGCGCAATCCGCGGACCTCGGCTTCGGACCGGGAAAAAACCGTGGCCAACTGCTGATCGGAGAACCCGACCTCCTTGGCCTCCCGGAACAGCTCGGTTAGTTGTGCGCACGGCTTCCACTCCATGTTGCCTTCCGCCGCAGCCAGCAACCTGGCCTCGAACTCCACCAGCTGGCGGATATGGGCCACAAACCAGGGGTCTATCCGGGTCAGATCAATGATCTCCTGGTCCGAAAACCCGTCCAGGACGGCCTGGCGCAGATAGAAGAGACGCTGCGAGTTCGGGGTCCGCAGCCTGCTCCGGATCAGCTCCGGATCCGGACTCTCCGGTCGAAAATCCTTGGCCAGCCCCGGCACGCCGATCTCCAGGGACCGAAACCCCTTCTGCAGGGCCTCCTTGAAGGTCCGGCCGATGGCCATGGTTTCCCCCACGCTCTTCATGGATGTGGTCAGTACATCCTGGGCCTTGGCGAATTTTTCGAAGGTAAATCTGGGGATCTTGACCACGCAGTAGTCGATGGAGGGCTCAAAACAGGCCACTGTTTCCCGGGTTATGTCATTGGGAAGCTCGTCCAGGCTGTAGCCCACGGCCAGCTTGGCCGCGATCTTGGCTATGGGAAATCCCGTAGCCTTGGAGGCCAGAGCGGACGAACGCGATACCCGGGGGTTCATCTCAATGACCATCATCTGCCCGTTTTCCGGGTTGATGGCGAACTGGACGTTGGACCCCCCGGTCTCCACCCCGATCTCGCGCATGATGGCCAGAGACGCATCGCGCATCTCCTGGTACTCCCGGTCGGTCAGGGTCTGGGCCGGGGCAACGGTTATGGAGTCCCCGGTATGCACCCCCATCGGGTCCAGGTTTTCAATGGAGCAGATAATCACGCAGTTGTCCTTGCCGTCCCGCATGACCTCAAGCTCGAACTCCTTCCATCCCAGCAGGGACTCCTCGATCATGACCTCCGAGGTCATGCTCGCGGCCATCCCCTGCCTGGCAAAGGATTCCAGCTCTTCCTTGTTGTAGGCCACTCCGCCCCCGGTTCCGCCCAGGGTATAGGCCGGGCGGATTATCATGGGAAAGGCCAGGGATTCCCCGAACTCCCGGACTTGCTCCATGGTCTGGGCTATTCCGCTTTGGGGCACCTTCAGGCCAATGCTCTCCATGGCCTCCCGAAACTGGAGCCTGCTTTCGGCCTTTTGAATAACCGGCAGGGAGGCCCCGATGAGCTCAACGCCGTACCTGTCCAGGACTCCCTGTTCAGCCACGGCCACAGCGGTATTCAGCCCGGTCTGCCCCCCCAGGGTGGGCAGCAGGGCGTCCGGCCGCTCCTTGGCAATGATCTGGGCCACAACCTCAGGTGTTATGGGTTCCAGATAGGTGCGATCCGCCAGGTCCGGATCGGTCATGATCGTGGCCGGGTTGGAGTTGACCAGAATCACCTCATAGCCCTCTTCCTTCAGGGCCTTCAAGGCCTGGGTCCCGGAATAGTCGAACTCACAGGCCTGACCGATAATGATCGGCCCGGATCCGATGAGCATGATTCGTTGTAAATCCGTTCTTTTGGGCATAACACTCACTGGCCTTGGGGATTATAAAATAACGTCCGCTTGGGGTAGCCGCCTCTCCGGTCCGGGTGACGTGTACTTCATTCCGGTCCTGGGGGCAAGAATCGAAAAGGTACATACCATAGAGGGCGATCGTCGAACATTTATTGGCGGGATCGAAGAACCTTGAAAAACTCCCTTGACAGGAGGAAGTAACCTCCTTATAAGAATTAGGACGGCCAAACTTGGCAAATCATTCATTGCGAGGTCTATGCCTATGGGTGCCTTTCCTTTAAATCATTTTCCCTCGGGCAGCAAGGTAACCATTTCCTCCCTCAACGCCGGGGGCGGAGCCCGTTCCAAGCTCTACGCCATGGGGCTGACCCCTGGAACCAGCATCCGCATCACATCCTGCGGCGGGGGACCCTGCCGGATGAAGGTCCGGGACACAGAGCTGGTCCTGGGGCAGGGATTGGCCTCCAAGATCCTGGCCTTCGCTTCGGAATAGCTGCTCCAATCGGGGGACCAATGGAGAAAGGCAGGCCTTTCAGGCCTGCCTTTCTTACGTTTTTTCACGGATACGATCGACTCTAAGGACCAGCACGCTATGAACGA
Source organism: Desulfovermiculus halophilus DSM 18834 (assembly GCF_000620765.1). NCBI lineage: Bacteria > Pseudomonadati > Thermodesulfobacteriota > Desulfovibrionia > Desulfovibrionales > Desulfohalobiaceae > Desulfovermiculus > Desulfovermiculus halophilus. The sequence continues at coordinate 126,682 of NZ_KK211185.1, read as the reverse complement.
ACATATCATTGGACTGCGCCACCTCACCCTCAACCAGCGGGCCCGGGTCATCTCTTTGAAGGCCCAGGGCGAACTCGGCCGCAGAATACGGGACATGGGCCTGGTACCTGGAACGGAAATCACAGTCATCGGCCGGGCTCCGCTCAAGGACCCGGTGGCCTTGAAGATCAACGACTTCACCTTGACCTTGCGCAATAATGAAGCTGATTATATCCTGGTTGAGCCGCTAAGCGCCTGATCTCAACCAATCTCCACATCTTGCCCCTCTGCACCCGGGGTGCCGGCCATGAACAGCAACCAACTCGTCTCTGCGGGTGAATGCCGCTTTCAGCTTTCAGCTCATGGTCCCATGCGGGTTCCGGCCGTCTTCTATGGTGCATGGGATCTCATCCACCGGCTGGACCACAAGGTCCTTGAACAGGCAGCCAACGTGGCCTGTCTGCCGGGAATCGTCCGCGCCTCCCTGGTCATGCCCGACGCCCACTGGGGATACGGATTCCCCATCGGCGGAGTGGCCGCCTTTGACCCGGACCAGGGCGGGATCATCTCCGTGGGCGGCATCGGCTACGATATCTCCTGTGGAGTGCGCAGCCTGCACACCTCCATGAAACGTGCCCAGATCGAGCCGCATATAGAACGGGCCGCAGACCTCCTTTTCCTGCGGATTCCGGCCGGAGTCGGCTCCCAGGGAGCCATATCCCTGAACTCCAGGCAGTTGGACCAGGTGTTGGTCCATGGTGCCGCCTGGGCCGTGGCTCAGGGCTACGGCGACCCCCAGGATCTGGCCAACATCGAGGATAGCGGCCGGACTCCGGGAGCGGACCCGTCCAAGGTCAGCCCCCAGGCCAAACAGCGGCAGTACAAGCAGATGGGAACTCTGGGCAGCGGGAACCACTACCTGGAAATCCAGGCAGTGGATGCCATCTACGACCGGACGGCAGCCGAGGCCTTCGGCCTGGACGTAGACGACATCCTGATCTCCATCCACTGCGGATCCAGAGCCCTGGGCCATCAGATAGGCACGGACTATCTGCAGACCCTGGGCCGGGCTGCCTCCAAGTACAAGATTGCCCTCCCGGAGCGCGAGCTGGTCTGCGCCCCCATCCGCTCTCCAGAAGGGAGGGATTTTTACCAGGCCATGGCCTGCGGGATCAACTGCGCCCTGGCCAACCGCCAGATCCTTTCCCATCTGGTCCGGGAGTCCTTTGCCCAGCTCTTTCCTGCTGCCCGCCTGTCCCTGATCTATGATGTCAGTCACAACACCTGCAAGATCGAAGAGCATATGGTCGACGGTCAGCAAAAGGCGGTTTACGTGCACCGCAAAGGGGCAACCAGGGCCTACGGTCCCGGCCATCCTGATCTTCCCGCTCAGTACCGGGATGTGGGCCAGCCTGTACTCATCGGCGGGACCATGGGCTCTCATTCCTACATCCTGGCTGGAAACAGGGCCGGGGAAGATCTGGCCTGGAGCTCGGCCTGCCACGGGGCCGGACGGAGCATGAGCCGGAAACAGGCCCTGAAAAAATGGAAAGGCCAGAGCGTCATCAACGCCCTGGCCCATCAAGGAATCGTCCTCCGCACGGCAAGCAGGCGGGGAGCGGCCGAGGAGGCTCCCCAGGCTTACAAAGACGTCAACCTGGTTGTGGAAAGCACCCACCGGGCCGGTCTGGCCCGAAAAGTAGCCCGGGTAACCCCTTTGGCCTGCATCAAGGGATAGTCCGGGTCAGCTCACCCTGCTCCCTGCCTGCACCGCCTCCTCCGGCCCCAGGAGACGAAGTCCCTGGACATCGTGCACAGCCAAGACCATGCCCTGAGAGGTCACGCCGCGCATCTTCCGGGCCTTCAGGTTTGCGACCACCACCACCTGCCTGCCCTGGACCTCTGCGGGGGAGAAGTCCTGGGCCAGGCCGGCGACGATCTGCCTGGGCTCATCCTCGCCGATGTCCACCTGCAGCTTGAGCAGTTTGTCCGCCTTGGGCACGGGTTCAGCCTGGACCACGGTTCCCACCCGAAGGTCAAGCTTTTGAAAGTCGGGAAACTCGATCTCAGCAGGCTCTTTGGCTTCCCGGACATCCTTTGCCTTCCGCGCCGCCTTCCGGCTTGCAGCCTGCTTCCCGGCCCAGTCCTCGTCCCCTTTGGACCTATCCATGTCCAGCTCCTGGCGGGGAAAGAGGTTGGAGGTCTTGGCCACCCGAGTGCCCGGCGCAAGCATAGTCCAATCCCGTCCTTCCGCCCGCAGGTCCGCCTGTTTGGGATCTGGGTCCTGCCCCAGCTGCTGGAGCAGCTTTTCCCCGGCATCAGGCATAACCGGCCAGACAGCCAGGGCGATTCGGCGCAGGGAAGCCAGGACTACGGCCATCACCGTCTGCAGCCGCTCCGAGTTGCCCTCTTTGTTCAGGCCCCAGGGGGCCATGGCGTCGATATACCTGTTCATCCCGCGCACAAACTCCCAGAAGGCCTCCAGGGCCTGGGCCACCTGAAAGCTCTGGAAATGGTCGATATAGGCCTCGACGGCCTTATGGCCCAGATCGAGTACCTCCCTGTCCTCAGGGCAAAGGGGCCCGCATTCAGGGACAGCCCCCTGAAAATACTTGTGGGTCATGGCCAGGGAGCGGTTGAAGAGATTGCCCAGATCGTTGGCCAGGTCGGCGTTGAATCGGTTGACCAGGGCGGGCTCAGTGAAGCTCCCGTCGTGGCCGAAGTGCATCTCCCGCATCAGAAAGTAGCGAAATCCATCCAATCCGTACTTGGTCCGCATGCTCAAGGGCTCGACCACATTGCCCAGACTCTTGGACATCTTGGCCTCATCCACCTTCCAGTACCCGTGGACCCGCAGTCCTTTGTAGGGCTGGAGTCCGGCGGCCTTGAGCATTGTGGGCCAAAAAATAGCGTGGGGCTTTAAGATGTCCTTGGCCACCACGTGGTGGGCAAAGGGCCAGAAGGCAGCAAACTTCTCCCCGCTTGGCCAGTCCAGTGCGCTGATGTAGTTGATCAGGGCATCGAACCAGACATAGGTCACGTACCTGGAGTCAAATGGCAGTTCAATGCCCCAGGTCAGGCGTGACTTGGGCCGGGAAATGCAGAGATCGTCCATGGGCTCCCGGAGCATGGCCAGAACCTCATTCCGGTATTGGCTGGGCTGAATAAAATCGGGATTGTCCTGGATGTACTCCCGCAGCCAGTCCTGATACGAGGACATCCGGAAAAAATAGTTTGCTTCCTGGATATATTCAGGCTTCTTCAAATGGTCGGGACACAAGCCGTCGGCCAGCTCTTTCTCAGTGTAGAAGCGCTCGCACCCGAAACAGTAATACCCCCCGTATTCCCCGAAATAGATGTCTCCGTTATCGTAGACCAGCTGAAGAAACCGCTGGACCGTTTGTTTGTGCCTTTCCTGGGTGGTCCGGATGAACTGATCGGTGGCTATTCCCAGCTGGGGCCACAACTCCTGGAACTGAGCGCTGATCGCGTCCACATAGCTTTGAGGGTCCTGGTTATTGTCCGCAGCGGCCTGGACAATCTTGTCTCCGTGTTCGTCCGTTCCGGTTAAAAAATAGGTCCGCTCCTGGAGCAGAAGATGGAATCGATTGACAGTATCCGCCAGTATGGTTGTATAGGCATGGCCCAAATGCGGCTTGGCATTCACATAATAGATAGGCGTGGTTACATAGAAACTGTTCACTGCGGCCCTTCCTCATTTTTCCTGCTTTTTCTTTTTCTGCCTTTTAGCGGCCTGGATCCTGACTTGCCCTTGCCCCGTCTGGAAGGCCCGGCCGGAGAATGGGCCCGCTTCTTCTGGCCCTGGGTATGCGCATCTCTGGATGCCCCCCCTGTCGTCTCTTTCTCTGCGGATCTGGACTCAGACCGCGGCTGGTGGCCCCCACCGTCATCTTCCGGCGGAACCGGCTTGCCGGATCTTGACTCCGGAGCTTTGCCCCGCGGACCTCGCTGATTGTTCGACTTGCTTTCAAAGACGTGATCCAGCTGGGATCCTGCCTTGCCCTGAACCAGCTCCTGCCATTCAGTCAAGGTCAGCTCCCGCTCTCCTTCCCCGGCATCAACGATTAAGGAGTCCCGGAACATATTGGCCCGCAGGACCTTTACCTCCCCTTTCGGGGTTTCGTACCATTTGCCGATCTTCGGACATCGGCGCTGAAAATCCGCGTACTGTTCGCGCTCAAAGTTCAAGCAGCACAGCAACCTTCCACAGGCCCCGGAAATCTTGGAGGGGTTGAGGAAGAGCTGCTGCTCCTTGGCCAGCTTGATGGTCACCGGCTCGAACTTGCGCATAAACAAGTGGCAGCAGCAGATGCGGCCACAGTTGCCGATTCCGCCCAGGATCTGGGCCTCATGCCTGACCCCGATCTGGCGCAGCTCTATCCGCGTCCTGTGCTTGGAAACCAGGACCTTGACCAGCTCCCGGAAATCGATCCTGGCCGGAGCCGTGAAGTAAAAGATGATCTTGCTCTGATCAAAGCGGATTTCAACGTCCACCAGCTTCATGTCCAGGCCGAACTCACGAATCTTCTCCCGGCAAAAGGCCAGGGCCTCCTTGCGCACCTGATCATTCTGGGCCTTGGCCTGAAAGTCCTCGGCATTGGCCAGACGCTGAACCGGCTTGATGTCCTCCGGATCCAGCCCTGGAGGCGGCTCATCGCGGACCACGGCCACATGGGCCAGGCCGGGCCCTTCGTCCGTGGTCACCAGCACCCAGTCCGTGACCCTGGCAGCTGCCGCTTCGTCCTGGGCAACAAAGTAATAGATCTGTCCCTGGAGCCGGAATTTGACTCCCAGATAACACTGCATATCGTATCTTCTCGTTTTTGTATGAAAAACTGTTATAGTTATTCGTTAATTGTTATCAGGATCTGATTGGGTAACCACCCTCAATCGATATCGGCATCGAAATCGGTATCGGTATTGAAATCGTTTGTATGCTTGGTTGTGCCTGCCCTTGGCAGGTATGTGGGTTGGCATGAAAAAGCCCTGAGCATTGCGTATTGAGCTTTGTTTGCTTGGTTAGCGCCAGCCTGCCCACCCCGTAGGCATGTATGGGTAGAAGATTCTTTAGTTTCTTCGCTCCCTCACAAGGACAAGATGGAAGGAACTGCAAAAAGTCCATTGATGCCAAGGATGAGCCAGCTTAGGGTCTTTACCCCATGTATTCCTCTGTGGTTCTTCGACCTAGCCTGTGGATCTTTGGAGTTTGCCATCTCTTCTGTGTGCCCACTTTCGGCCCGGTATTTTCTAAGCCCCGCCAAAGGGGGATCCCTGCCCCCCTGGGGGCCAGTCTATTTTTCGGCCAACAGCCCTTTCAGCGTGGATATCGCCCGCTCTATGCCGGAAGGATCTGTGCCTCCGGCCTGGGCCAGGTCCGGACGCCCCCCGCCTTTGCCGTCCACTTCCCGGGCCACATCCTGGATCAAATCCGGAGCGGTAAACCGGTGGTGCAGGTCGGCACTGACTGCAAGCAGCAGATTGACCTTATCTCCGTTGGGCGTGGCCAGGAAGATGACCCCGGACTGCATCCTGGTCCGCAGATCGTCCATCATGGAGCGGAGGCTCTTCATCCCGGCCCCGGGCGGCAGGTCCAGATGCAAAGCCAGGACCGGTATGCCGTTCACATCCTCTTTACGGGCCATCACGTCCTGGGCGTTGCCGTTCAACTGGCTGGCCTGCAGGGCTTCCTTCTCTTTCTGCAGGGTCTTGATCTGATCCTGCAGCTCGTCGATCTTTTCCGGGAGAGTGTCCGGAAGCACCCGCAGTCTGCCGGCCGTCTTTTCCAGGTTACGGCGCTGCCTGCGGCAAAACATCAAGGCATTCCAACCGGTGGCGGCCTCTATTCGCCGCACACCGCTGGCGACTCCGGCCTCGGACAGAACGACAAAGCTCCCGGCCTGGCCAGTGGCCTCCAGGTGCGTGCCTCCGCACAGCTCCTTGCTCACGCCCGGCACGCTGACCACCCGCACCTCGTCGGCGTACTTCTCGGCAAACAGCCCCACGGCCTCTTCCTGCTTGGCCCGTTCAAAGGGCATGATTTCCTTGTGCAAGGCGATGTTGGCCAGAATGGCCGCGTTGACCTTGTCTTCGACCCGGGTCAGCTCCTCATCGGTCAGGGGGTGGATATGCGTGAAGTCAAAACGCAGCCTCTCCGGACCGACCAATGAGCCGGACTGCTTAACATGCTCGCCCAGTACCTCGCGCAAAGCGGCGTGGAGCAAGTGAGTACAGGTGTGATTCCTGGCTGTAGCAATCCGCGGCCCTTCCTCCACATGCAGATTCACTTCCTGGTCCTGGAACAGATGACCTTTTTCAACCTGAATGTGATGAACGATAAAGTCTGTGGCCGGCCGCAAGGTATTGATCACCCGCCCCAGCCCGCTTTCGGCCAGGATGTGTCCGCTGTCCCCGACCTGTCCTCCGGACTCGCCGTAAAAAGGTGTTCTGGCTGTGATCACATAGCCCTGCTCTCCAGCCTCAACCTGGGAGATTGATTGCCCGTCCAGTCCCATTAAGCCAACTATCCGGCTGGATGACTGCAGAGCATCGTAGCCGACGAACTCTGTCTTCCACCCAGCATCCAAGTAGTCGGAAAAGCTGGCCGCAAGGTCGATTTCCCCGCTCCCGGACCAGGAGGCTTTGGACCGCTCCCTCTGCTCGTGCATCAACTGATTAAAGCCGGGCTCATCAACCTGAAATCCCTGCTTTTCAGCAACATCTTTGACGATATCAACCGGAAAGCCGAATGTATCGTAGAGCTTGAAGACCACGTCGCCGGGCACCAGATGCGTCTCTGCGTCGGACAGCTTGTGCAGCTCCTCCTCCAGCAGGGAGAGGCCCTTGTCCAGGGTCCGGCTGAAGTTTTCTTCTTCCTGGGAAACGACCTTGTCCATGAAGTCCCCGGTCTTTTCCAGCTCCGGATAGGCCTCGCCCATTTCCCGCACCGTCTGTCCGCAGATCTCGTGCAGGAAGGGATCGGTCAACCCCAAAAAACGGCCGAACCGAAAGGCCCGCCGGATCAGGCGGCGCAGCACGTACCCCCGGCCTTCATTGGCCGGCAGGATGCCGTCCGCGATCATGAACGGCACCGCCCGGCAGTGATCGGCAATCACCCGCAGGGCCACATCCGTGTCCGGATCGACCTTGTATTCCACACCGGCCTTGTAGGCCATGCTCTGGATCAGACCGGTAAACAGATCAGTATCAAAGTTGGAGTACACGCCCTGGCAGACAGCGGCGATGCGTTCCAGCCCCATGCCGGTGTCTATGCTCGGCTTGGGCAGCGGGGTCATATTCCCGGACTCGTCCCGGTCAAACTGCATAAAGACCAGATTCCAGATCTCCAGATATCGATCGCACTCGCAGACCCCGATCTCGCAGTCTGGACCGCAGGCCATATGCTCTCCCTGGTCGAAATGCACTTCCGAGCACGGTCCGCAGGGACCGGTATCGCCCATGGACCAGAAATTGTCCTTTTCACCCAGGCGATAGATCCGTTCCGGAGGCATCCCGGCCACCTTCTGCCACAAGGCGGCGGCTTCATTGTCGTCCTTGTACACTGTGGCGTACATCCTGTCCGCCGGGAGGCCCAGCTCCTTGGTCAAGTACTCCCAGGCCAGGGCGATGGCCTGTTCCTTGAAGTAGTCCCCGAAGGAGAAGTTGCCCAGCATCTCGAAAAAGGTATGATGCCTGGCCGTGCGCCCCACATTCTCCAAATCGTTGTGCTTGCCGCCGACCCGCAGACATTTCTGCGAGGTCACCGCCCGGCTGTACGGACGTCTCTCCTGCCCCAGAAACAGCTTTTTAAACTGGACCATTCCGGCATTGGTAAACAGCAGGCTGGGGTCGTCCTTGGGGATAAGCGGTGAGCTGGGCACGATATGGTGATCGTGCTGAGCGAAAAAATCCAGAAACGAGCGTCGTATCTCTGCCGCGCTGATCACAATGAACTCCTGTGGTCATTAAGCTTGCTGCGTATCACCATGCAGATCGTTGTCTTTCTTGTCCGCTGAGCGATTCTCAATCCTCATGAATAGATTCTTCAGTCCCTGCGCTCCTTCAGAATGACAAGAGGAGGTCACCGGAACTATCCGGCAGGCCGCCATTCTTCTGTGTGTCATTGCGAGTCTAGGAGCGAAGAATCTCTCAGCAAAAGGGATAATAGGCCCTGTTCTGTTTGTAGCTGCCCGCAATGAGGAGAAATTCAACAAGGTACACTGAGAACCGCTTCCAGGGTCTACGTGTCTGCATTTGCACCGCTCTCCTCCGTCTTCTGCCCACTGTCTTCTGCTTCGCTCGGCTCTTTCATCCCCAGGCGTTCCAGAAGCTGGTCCTCAATGGACTGCCGGATATCCGTGTGTTCCTGCAAAAAGGCCCGCACGTTCTCCTTGCCCTGACCCAGCCGTTCCGTCCCAAAGGCGTACCAAGAGCCGCTTTTGTCCACTATTCCGTGCTGAATGCCCAAATCCAGAAGCTCGCCCTCCTTGGACACCCCGGTTCCGTACAGGATATCGAACATTGCCTCCCGAAAGGGCGGAGCCACCTTGTTCTTCACAATCTTCACCCTGACCCGGTTTCCGTAGACCTCGTCCTTGTCCTTCAAGGACTGGATCTTGCGGATGTCCAGCCGGACCGAGGAGTAGAACTTCAGGGCATTGCCTCCAGTGGTGGTCTCCGGACTGCCGTAACCGGTCATCCCGATCTTCATCCGGATCTGGTTGATGAAAATCACCGAGGTCTTGGATCGGTGAATGGACCCGGTCAGCTTGCGCATGGCGTGGGACATCAGCCTGGCCTGCCCGCCCACCTGGGTCTCCCCCATATTCCCTTCCAGTTCAGCCTGGGGGATCAGGGCGGCAACCGAGTCGACCACAATCACGTCCACGGCCCCGGAACGGACCAGGAGGTCGCAGATCTCCAGGGCCTGCTCCCCGTAATCCGGCTGGGAGACCAGAAGCTCATCGGTCTTGACCCCGATCCGGTGGGCGTAGCTCACATCCATGGCGTGCTCAGCGTCGACAAAGGCCACGGTCCCACCCTTCTTCTGGGCTTCGCTTAGAATCTGCAGGGCCAAAGTGGTCTTGCCCGAGGATTCCGGGCCGTAGATCTCGACCACCCGTCCCCGGGGTATGCCCCCGACTCCAAGGGCCAGGTCAAGACCGATGCTTCCAGTGGGAATAACTGGAACCCGCTGATGGGCCTCGTCGGACAAAAACATGACCGATCCCTGTCCGTATTTGCGCTCGATGGTGGTCAACGCGGTCTTGAGGGCCTCTTTGCGCAGGTCTTCCGATCCCTGATTCTGTTTCCGGGCCATGGGCTTCTCCAGGTGCTTGGCTTGGTGCAGGTTCACGTTCCACGGGATGCAGTGCAGAAAATCTCTTTGAACAAAAGGAATTTTTATCAGATCCACAGGCCAAGGGCAATACACCGGGGCATCGGGCCCAAAGGAGTCCAGCCGAAGCCGTGCTCTGGGCCCTGCTTGCCCCCCGGGCCAAGCTGAGCTAGGATTGCGCATATGCGCAGTACATACGATTGTGTGGTTCTCTTTTCCGGTGGACTGGACAGCATCCTGGCCTGCAAGGTCCTGCAGGACCAGGGCCTGAGACCTTTGGGCCTTCACTTCGTCAGCCCGTTTTTCGGGCATCCGGAGAAGCTGTCCGACTGGCAGAAAATGTACGGCCTGGATATCACGGCAGAAGACGTCGGTGAGGATTTTGTCCGCCTCTTGACCCAGGGGCCCAGATGGGGATGGGGCAAGCACCTCAATCCCTGCATCGACTGCAAGATCCTTATGCTGCACAAGGCCAAGGCCCTGCTTCCCAGGATCCAGGGCTCATTTGTGGCCACCGGAGAGGTCCTTGGTCAGCGGCCCATGTCCCAGCGGCGGGACGCCTTAAACATCATCCTCCGGGAGGCGGGCGTGAAGGACAATCTCCTGCGTCCCTTAAGCGCCAGGCTGATTGCGCCAACCGCTGTGGAAAAAGAGGGTGTTGTGGACAGGGAGCAGCTCCTGGATATCCAGGGCAGGGGGCGCAAGGAACAGTTGCGCCTGGCCCAGGAATACAGCCTTCCGGAAATACCGACCCCCGCCGGTGGATGCCTGCTTACCGACCCGGAACACGTCAAGCGTTTCCACCCCCTGATGCATAACCTCACTCCGCCCCGGATCCAGGACTTTCAGCTGGCCACGGTCGGACGGCAGTACTGGGCGGACGGCCTCTGGCTGACCATCGGCCGAAACAAGGCAGACAACGAAACACTGGCCCGGATGGTTGAGCCCGAGGATCTGCTGTTCAAGCTGGTTGATTTTCCCGGCCCGTTGGCCCTGGGCCGGCAGCTTTCCGCCCGGTGGCCCTCGGCCGCAGTGCATGATGCGGCCAGATGCATGACCAGGTTTTCATCCAAAGCGATCCAGAGCAGTACCCCGGTTGCCGTCCGTATCGGATCCCCCGGAGGGACCATCCAGGAACTGAAAGTCGATCCCCACCGCACACCTGAAATGGCCTGGACAGAACCGGGGTAAAGACAATAGTCAACCGGTCCGCATCCTGAGCCCAAGCCGCATACAGAATCCGTTTGGTCTTCCACGCAGCCTGTGGTTTTTTGGAGTTTGCCGTCTATTCTGTGATGAAGTTCCACCCGGTTTCAGTACGTAAGGCTCTTCGACACATAAAGTGGAATTGCCTCCATAAGAGTTTGCCGTCTCTTCTGTGTGCCGTGAGCGGCAGGCCCGCACATTTTCTTGGTCCCGCCAAAAGGGGGAAACCCGGCACTCACGTGTATGTTAAACTCACTCAAACAGAAAGCAGTGAACTGCACGTGAGTAGCCGGGAGGGGGCAGGGATCCCCCTTTGGCGGGGCTTAGAAAATACCGGGCCGAAAGTGGGCACACAGAAGAGATGGCAAACTCCAAAAATCCACAGGCTACGTCGAAGAGCCAGTACGTGATATCCTATTTGACATATCAAGCCTGACCTCATATCGTCAGCAAGCTCAAGGTCCGGATGGCTTCAGGGCCATTACCTGGGCACAAACTTCTTACCTTTACGGAGGGAGAACAACATGAACAGACGAGTTGTTTTCATCGCCGCTGTGTGTCTTTCGCTCCTTTTTCCCGCCGCCTGGTCCTGGGCCGGCCAATCCCTGATGATGGCCACCACGACCAGCACGGACAACACTGGACTCCTGGACCAGCTGGCCCCGATGTTCGAGGAGGACACGGGCATTGAACTCAAATGGACTGCGGTGGGAACCGGAAAGGCCCTGGAGCTGGGCCGCAACTGCGATGTGGATGTGCTCATGGTCCATGCCCCGCCTGCGGAAAAGGCCTTTATTCAAAACGGCTACGGCGTGGACAGAACACAGGTCATGTACAATGATTTCGTCCTCATCGGCCCCAAGAACGACCCGGCGGGCATCCAAGGCATGCAGATTGGCCAGGCCCTGCGGGCCCTGACCCGGGAAAACGCCTCTTTCGCCAGCCGCGGGGATGATTCAGGGACCAACAAAAAGGAACGCGGGCTGTGGACCTCGGCTGGTCTGGAGGTTCCAGAAGAGCAAGGCTGGTATCTGCAAACCGGACAGGGCATGCTGCCCACCATCCGCATAGCCGCGGAGCGGGATGCCTACACCTTGACCGACCGGGGGACCTACATCAAGTACGCCCATTCCAAAGAGGGAAATCCCCCCCTGGAGATCCTGGTTGAGGGCGACACCTCCCTGTTTAACCAGTACAGCGTGATCCCGGTGAGCCCGGACCACTGCCCCAATGTTCAGTACGATCTGGCTACCCGTTTTGCAGAATGGATCTCCTCTCCCCCAGTACAGGATGCCATAGGCGAGTTTAGACTTCTGGGCAAACAGCTGTTCACCCCCAACGCCGATTCGCAATAATCCGGTCCAAAGCTTTGTTCTTAACACAAACACCGCAAAACGGGTTGCGTTTTCGCTCCCGGAGGCCCCGCGCTCAGGGCCGGGCACCTACGGGAGCGAAGCAGACCAGTTTGGCGTTGGCGGCAGACAGCGGCCCCACAGGGCACCCGGCCCGGCTGCCCTTTATCAGACGACCGCCGTGGCTGACCAATGTTGAGCAAACGACATGGACTATCTCTGGCAAGGCCTGATCCAGGCCCTGAAGCTCCTCTCCTCAGGCGATGCCCAAACCCTTTCCGCCATCTGGGTGACCGTCAGAGTATCCACCATTTCCATTGCCGGCAGTCTGATCCTGGGCATACCCTGCGGCTTTCTCTTGGGATACACGAGCTTTCCCGGCAAGAAGGCAATCAGGCTGATCGTGGACACCCTGCTTTCCTTTCCCACCGTTGTCATCGGCCTTCTGGTCTACGCAGCCATATCCAGGCAGGGTCCCCTCGGTGAGTTCGGCCTTTTGTTCACCCTGCCCGGCATAGCCATCGGCCAGATCATCCTCGGCCTGCCCATCATTATTGCCTTGACCGCCTCGGCTGTGGAACACATGGACGAGCGCCTGCGGCCGACGTTGCTCACCCTTGGGGCCAATGCCCGTCAGGTGATGATCTCTACAGTATGGGAGGCCCGCTATGCCATCCTTGCCGCCGCTGTGACCGCCTACGGCCGCATTGTCTCCGAGGTTGGGATCTCAATGATGGTCGGGGGCAACATCAAGTGGCACACCAGGACCATCACCACGGCAATCGCTTTGGAGACCAACAAGGGGCAGTTCGGCATGGGAATTGCCTTAGGTCTTGTCCTCCTGGCCATCGCCTTTGGTGTCAATCTCGTACTTCACATCTTGGGCCGAAAAACAGGATAATGTCCGTGGCACTTCTCTATTCTGTGCACAACGTGCGTGTTTTGTATGCCGGCCGGACCGTTCTGGATATCCCGGAACTTTCTATCCCGGACCATACCATTCTGGGCATCTCCGGCCCCAACGGCAGCGGCAAGAGCACCCTGCTTCGTCTACTGGCCTTTCTGGAAGATCCGGACCAGGGAGTGATCCGGTTCCGGGAGCAAGAGCCCCGTCCTTCCAAGGAAGCCTTAAGACGCAGAATCACCCTTCTGACCCAGAGTCCGTATCTGCTGAAACGCTCTGTATACGCAAATCTGGCCTACGGACCGAAAGTGCGCAAAGAAAAGGGGGCGGAGGAAAGGATACGTACCGCCCTGACCATGGTCGGCCTTCCTCCGGAAATCTTCGCCCGCCGCGCTTGGCATCAGCTTTCCGGAGGTGAACGGCAGCGGGTGGCCCTGGCCTCCAGGCTGGTCCTGCAGCCGGAGGTCCTTCTTTTGGATGAGCCCACATCCAATCTGGATCAGGAAAGCACAGACCTGACCCGGCAGGCAATCCTTCAGGCCCACGTCCAATGGGGCACCAACCTGATCCTGGTCAGCCACGATCACAAATGGCTGACCAGGATCAGCCAGCAAATTCTCTTTCTGCACAAGGGACAGATCATCCCCGCAGGGGACGACGTGTCCTGAGACCTCTGAGCTTCATCTTGGTAAAAAAAACGCAGGGGCGATTTTATCGCCCCTGCGTTGTGAGCCGAATGGGAGCAAAGCCCGGATCCCACCTTCAGAGTCAGGAGGACCCGGACTGACTGCCAACTGCGAATAGCCGAAATGAGGTCTTATTTCCTCTCATCCCCGCTCAGCTCCAGCAGCGTTCCATTGCAAAACTTCAGATATGTATACGTTTTTTCCATGGAGCCGCCGCCGGTCATTTCAACCAGCAAGGGGCAATTATGGCTGCAGTTGGCCCCTTTCGGCGAATACGGACAGATCATCGGCATCTTGCTGCCCTTGCGGACAAAAATGACTTCTCCTTCCCGGCCTAAAGAAACACTGTTTTCCTGATGCAGATCTTCCATGTTCACCCTCCTTTTGTTCGTGGTCATTTATATATGCCCATACAACGCGTCAGCACACATATTCAAGAACATGTCAACACCAATTATGGATATGACCTGTCCGGATAGCGTGAGGGTGGAAGATTCTGGTTTTTCGACGTAGCCTGTGGATTCTTGGAGTTTGCCATCTCTTCTGTGTGCCCACTTTCGGATCGTGAAGCTTGTCCCATCCTGAGCAGCCCGGGAGCTAATCATAGGCAATGAGCTTTTTCTTGGTGTGCGGCTCTTCCTTGGTCCGGAGTACCAGTACAGGGCACTTGGCCATGCGGACCACCCGTTCGGCGACCGACCCCAAAGCCAAGTGCTTGATTCCCGTTCTCCCGTGCGAGGGCATAACAATCAATTCCGCTCCCACCTCTTGGGCATAGGTGGTGATCTCCACCGGAGGACTGCCGATGGACACGGCGATTTGGGCATCATTATATCCGGACTCCTGCACTTTATCCCGCAGGGTTTGCTTAAGGGAATGCAGGCGCTCCTCTTCGGTCTGCTGTCCCCAGGATCCCCCGATCTCATGCTCACTCCACGGCCTGGTAATATGCACAAGATGCAGGTCCGCACCCTGTTCTACAAACTCTCTGGCGACCTCAATGGCCTGAAAGCTGTCATCTGAAAAGTCTATGGGCACCACCACGCACTTTTTCTGCAGCCACGACATAGATACCTCCTGTATCTCCAGACCATCATTGCAGAGTTTTTTTCAGGGCTCAGGGATGTGGACACTGTTCACGCCGCATGCAGTCACTCCAAGGCGCTGATTTTCGGCTCTTGACCCTGGAAATGAAATCTCACTCCTCCGAGTTTGTCGTCTATTCTGGGTAGCTGGGACCGGCAGATTCCCCGGGCCTGTATTCCGGGCATACCACCGAAAAAGCCGGATCAGCGCCGAAAGATATTGATCAGCACACTAAGCACAATACTGACCACCACCATTGAGGTGATGGGGATGAAAATCCTGGTCCGGCCCGAATGGATGTGGATATCCCCGGGCAACTTCCCGAACCAGCCCAGCATCCAGGGGGCAAAATGCATGATTGCTCCCAGGGCCGCCAGGACCAATCCGGCAATGATCAGCAGCCTGCTCATGGCTTGCTTTCCGCTTCATCAACAACCTTGAGAAAGGAGGCAAAGCGCGGCTTGTTGTGCACCGTCCATCCATGATGCTCAAACAACACCCGGTAACCAACCTGGGGCGGGTCTTCCCTCTGCTCTCGGCAAAAACCAGTTCCCAGCTTGAATGTCTTCCCGGTGGGCAGCCGAACAGTCAAACTGCCCATCATACGTCTGAACATGCCCTGTCCGGGATTGATGGCGACCACAACCCCGCGCATCTTTTCAGCAACCTTGACCTTGAGTACATGGACCCTGGACAATTCTACATACAAATGTTTTGGGCTCTTTGACAATCACCCCTTCGCCTTTTTTCCCTCTCACCCTCTGCACAAACCGCTGCAGATGATCCGGACCTGAACAGATTCGTTGCCGTACAACCCGCACATGGGGACAGTTGTGGTCCTCAAACCATGTTTTTGCCTTCTGCAGCCGGGCGGGGAAATCTCCAGAGGCATGCGGGACCTCGAACACATTGTAGGTTATCTGTCTCCAGTCTTCAGAGGGCTCCCTGTCCAGCACCGTGGTGTGCACAAGATGGAATCTGCCCCGTCCAGCCCACAGTTCTCCGTCCAGCTCAAAGTCCGGAAGACAGTCCGTAAACCACTCAGGGGCATGTATCCTCTCCCCGGAGCGGGTCAAGAGCTTGTCTCCATCCCAATACCCCCGGATCCCATCCAGCTTTTCGCTCATGTACCAGCCAGTGATATCGTGTCCCCCCGCATAGTCCGAATAGGATTGAAGTCCCTGGACCCCATCCGCCCCATAAGCCGGACCTGCCACCAGCAGAACAATGGCCAGCACATGGAAAAGACCTCTGAACCCGCCAATCACGATCAGCCCCCCTCAACAGGTCAGATGGAACCCGCCGCACACATGTGCGCCCTGCTCCAGCCGGCGATTAAAGACCTGGACAGCCTCTCGGGTGGGCTTCTGGATCAGCTCGATGCCCAGGGCCCCAAGATGGTCCCGCACCTCCTGCGAGGCCTTCATCTGTCCCGGCTGTCCCTGCCCCAGAATGAGGGCCTCCGGCCTGTGCTCCAAGACCAGGCCGATGTCCTCGACCCGGACCTCATGTCCCTGCCTTCGCCACCAAGGGGAGATACACGCCTGGTGGCAGATGAGGACATCCTCGGTGTACACCCGTCCCTGGATGGTCATGCGTCCAAACGAGTACTGTTCGATCATGATATTGAACCCCAACTGGCTGGGATAATCGAAATCGGGATCGCTATCGTAATCCAAAGAATATGTCATTCGGTGCAGGAGGAACCGTCAGCTTATGCATATCGATCCCGATCCCGATAGCGATTTCGATCCTGAAAAAAGAAAATCCCAACAAACGGATGCACTGGACGCTTATTCTTCGCGCCAGTGATCCTTTGCATTATACGGATTTTTGGAGTTTGCCGTCTCTTATGTAGCCAATTCCACTTTCTGTGTCCAAGAGCCGGATTTTTTCAATGCACCCGCTGACCTCTGTGGACGATCCCCCGGGAAGACATGCAGTGCGCTCAGTTCAGGCTGTGCACCCGCCCCAGGTTCAGCTCCCGGACGGCATCCGCCACCTGGCGGTGGTGGGAAAACACAAGAACCTGATTCTTCTCTCCCAGCCTGGCCATGGCCTTCAGGGCCGCCTGGGTACGTTCCTCGTCGAAGTTGACCAGGATATCGTCCACAATAAAAGGCATGGGCTCGCTGCTCGTGAGCCGATGCTCCAGAGAGGCCAGACGCAGGGCCAGGTAGAGCTGATCCCTGGTTCCGGAGCTCATGCCCCCGACCGGGACGCGCTCCTCCCCGCGCAGACCGACGATGACCTGACCGCCCTTGTCATCCACGTCAGTGCGCAGGCCGTCGAAGGAGCCGAGGGTCAATTCCCGAAAGTAGCCGCTGCCCAAGGCCAGGACCGGATCCTGGTTCTCGGCCCGGTAGCGCTCGATGGCCTCATCCAGGACCGTGGACGCCAATCGGAGCCGGGCGTAGCGTTCGGCCAGACGGCGGATCACAGCCAGGGTCTCCTGGGCCTCTTCAGCCTTGCGCACAGCCTCGTCCCGGCCGTCCATCTCCCGGAACTCGCGGCGCAGCTCCCCCGCCTGGGCACTCTGGTCTTCAATGTCCTGGTCCAAACGCTTCAGCTCCTCGTCGCAGGACTGGAGACGGGCCGGGAGCTGGTCCGGATTTTCGGCCTCCACCTCAGCAATCAGCGCGTCCACATCCCTCACGCCGGGGATCTCCCGGAGCTCGTTCAAGGCTGTGGCCTTCTCCTGCTCCAGGGCCCTGTGCTCCTGCCACCGCTTTTCAACCCCGGCCAGCTCCTCGGCCGTAGTGCATCCGGACAGGTCGCAAAGCGCAGTCAATTCCCGGTTGGCCGCATCACGTGCAATTCTGGCCGCTTCGATCTCTTCCTGGGTGGATGCGATTCGCTCCCGGTAATGGTCAGCGGTGGTGGCCCGGTCGCGTTCGCGCTGCAGGAGACCGTTTAAGCGCTCTATCGCCTGATCCATGGGAATCTCGGCAAGGTCCGGAGCGGTCCGGGCCACGAGGCTGGCCACATCATGCTCCAGCTCCCGGCTGTCGCGCCGGATGCCCTCAATGCGTTGCCGCAGCCCATCGGCCTGGTTCACCCGGCTGAGATAGGCATCGAGATCGGTGAAGAAGCTGCGAACCGCTTCGGGGGTCGCATCCCGGGGCAGCCCCAACTCCTGCATGGCCTGCCCCCACTCCCTCTGCCAAGCGGCCTTGGCCTCCTCGGCAGCGGTCAACCGTTGCCGGGCCGCTCCAGCCTCACGCTCCAGGCGAGCCTGTTCATCCTGGAGTTGCTGCTGCTTGCGGGCCACCTGGTCCCTGGACTCCAGGACAGCATCTGCCCGCTCGCGGACCGGGGTCAGATCTTCCCCCCGGGGCACCGCTTCATCCAGGGCCTGCAGCTCACGGACCAGGGTCTGTCGGGCAGCATGACGCCTGGTTTCCAGCTCCTGGAGCGCGAAACGATCCTCTTGGAGACTGCGGGCCTGATCGACCACTTTCTGAAAGCGTTGCAGCCAGCCGAGCATGGTGCGCGGATCCTCGGGCTGAATACCGGAGTGGGACCAGGCCTTGCACCACCGCGCCTGCAAATCCTCCCGGGATGCGGCCGCGTGCCGCTCCGCCTCCTCCAGCGCAGCCCACTGCTGCCGGGCCTTGTCGTACTGAGCCACCAGCCGGGCATGGGTATGGACCCGGTCACTCTCCCGGCGCAAGCGATCGGCTATGGTGTCCGCCTCCTGGAGGGTGCGCTCAAAATGCTGGATCAGGTTGCCTTCAGGAGTGATCTCGGAAATCGAGTCACTGACGTCTTCGCCGTGCACCCACTGCCGGTACAGCAGGGACCAGGCCGCATCCCTCTCCCCCCGCTTGGCGTCCAGTTCGTCCTCCGAAGGCACTGCCCCGGCCTGCTGCTGGGCCTGGAGCTGCTCGTGCAGATCGGCCAGGGTCTGGGTCAACTCATGGCGCTGGGCGTCAAGCTCTTGGGTTCGCCGCTGGGCGTCCTCCCACTCCTGCTTCAGGGTCTGGACCGTCTCCTCCAGCGGCAAGGGCAGGGCCAGGACGTCTTCGGGCCTGCCGTGCCACCGGCCCAGGCGGGCGAACATTGTCGTGCACTCCTGATATTTGCGTTCGCATTCATGGCCCTTTTTCCCGATTTCGGCGTCAATGTCCCCGAGGCGTCCAGCCTGGTCCGCTGCCTGTCGCAGGAGTGTGGTGTCCTGGGCGGCGGGCAGATCCTGAAAAGCATCCCGGATCCGGTCCAGTTCGCCCCGCTTGGTCTGCCAAAGGTCATGACTCTCTTCGAGCTCCTTGTCTACCAGAGGCTTGCGCTCGCCCAGGGCCTGAATGCGGGATCGGTACTGCAGGAGCGCGTGCACCGTATCGCTGTCGGCCGGGTCCAGATCCGGGCGCTGTCCCCGCAAGAGATCCCGGGCCGCAGTGCGCTGTTCGCGCTCCTCGTCTTCCAGGGAGCGCAGGTCGCTCTGCCCCTTGCGGTAGGCACCCAGGCGCTGGTGCAGATCAGCTATACTCGCGGCCTGATCCAAAAGCTCGGTGTTCAGGGATACAGCCTCCAGCTTCTGCTGATCAATGGCCAACCGCTTTTCCGCATTTTCCAGGCTCTGCTGGGCCTCACGCAACTGGACCTGGCCCTCCTGACGCCGTTTGGGAAAATCGTCGGGCAATTCCGGCACCGGACCGAGCTCGGTCAGCCCGGCTTCTGCCCGTCGCAGGCGGGCCAGGGGGTGCAGTGCCTTCTGAATCCGCTCCAGGCGGCGGCGTTCGGCCTGCTGGACCCTTCGCTGCTCCTTGAGAGACTCCAGAGCCTTTTCCGCCTCGCGCAGGGCCCGTTCCTTCTGCTTCCAGGCGGTGCTGGACAGGGTAAGCAGGTTGTACTCTTTTTTCAGCTCGCTGTAGCGCTGCAGGGCGGTGTTGAGCTCCGGCCTGCTGCCCCCGGGTTTGAACAGGGCCTTATACTCCTCCTGCAAATCGTTCTGGATTTGCTTCAAGGAAGCAACCCCGCTGCCGGCGGCGAACAATGTGGTGCCCGTACTGCCCTGCTCCTGCAGTATCGTTGACCCGCCCTGGACCAGACCTGAATGGTCCAGGCCGAACAGGGCCTGAAAGGTCTCCTGATCCAATCTCTGCAGCCAAGCCGCCACCACTTGGGGATCAACGGCATTGCCCTGGGCGTCGAGGACACTGCCCTTGCGTTTTTTGCGCCGGGAAAAAGTGAATGTCTCCCCGCTGCCGTTTTCCAGGGTGCCGGAGACGCACAGGCGGGGATTGGCGTGCAGAAAGTTGTCGGCGGTGCGTTCGGGAAAACCGTACAGCCAGGCGGTCAGGGCGCGCAGGGTGCTGCTCTTGCCGGCCTCGTTCGGGCCGTAGATCAGATGCAGGGGCTGCGGGTCGAAGATAAGACTGGTGTCCGTAAACGGACCGAAGGCCTCCAGCGTGAAACGGGCGATCCTCATTCCGTTCCTCCCTGGCGCAGCAGGCGGCCGAGAAGCAGCTCCCGGACATCATCCTGCATCCGTTGCCACTGCTGTGCATCCTTGAGATTCAAGCCCTCCTCGCCCTCGGTGACCTCACTCGGAAGCTGCTTCATCAGGTCCCCTAGTTCCTTGGAGCAGCTTTCCGGCAGTTCCAGGGCCTGAATGCATTGCATCAGTTCGCCCAGCGGCGAATCCGGATCAATCTCTTCGGACTGCTCAGCAGGCGGACGGGTCTGGAGCCGGATCTTTTCAATCCACAAATCCCCCAGCTCAGCGGCCAGGGTCCGCCATTCTTCGTGGAAATGCTGCTCGCTGTCGTGCAGCCGGGCGTGCATCCGAGTCGTTCCAGTGCATTCCAGCCTGACCGCGACCGGACGGCCGTCACCTGCGTCCCGTGCGGCCTGCAGCTGCCCGCGGACAGCCTGGCGGACATCCTCATCGCAGGCACAGGAGGTGCAGTCAACGCTGCCGTGGTGCCAGCGCAGAACATCAATCTCTTGGTGCACAACATCCCGGATGCGGCCGTCCTCGACCTGGACCAGGCTGCACCCTTTGGGCCCGGTTTCCCGGATGTGCCGGCCCTGGATGATGCCGGGAAAGACGATCCAGGGATCGCGGCCGACGACCTCCCGCTGGTGAACATGGCCCAGGGCCCAGTATGCATACCCCTTTCCGGCCAGGATATCAGGGTGGGTGGGGGCGTAGGGTTCGTGACCGGGACGCCCGGTCAATCCGGTATGCAGGAGCCCGATATTCAGGGCCCCGGGCACGGCCGGCGGATACTGGGCGGCCAGGTCCTCGCTGGTCTCGCGGCCGGGATAGCTCTGGCCGTGGATGACCGTGCTGCAGTGTTCCAGGGTGACGGACTCCGGCCTGGCGGGGGAAAAGAAATGGACGTTGTCCGGCGGACGCAGGGTCTTGCCGATGGGGTTGGCCGCATCGTGGTTGCCGCTGACAGCATAGACCGGAATCCCGGCCTCCCCCAGCCGACCCATGCACTGAGCGAAAAACAGTGCGGTGTGGAAATCGCGCCAAGAGTTGTCAAAGACATCCCCGGCCAAGAGGACAAAGGCGACCTCCTGCTCCCGGGCCAGAGTGACCAGATTATCCAATGCCCGGCGGGTGGCCCCCCGGATCTGTTCCACCGGGGCATCCGGATAGGTTTCCAGCCCGCTCAGGGGACTGTCCAGGTGCAGGTCTGCGGCGTGGATGAAGGTGAAAGAGGACATAAGCTCTCAACAGTCAAAGGCTGCTTTACAGCTACCTGTTTTTCTGAATGATTTATGACGCCTCAAGTTTCGTTGGTTCTTCGACGTAGCCTGTGGATTTTTAAAGTTTGCCATCTCTTCTGTGTGCCCACTTTCGGCCCGGTATTTTCTAAGCCCCGCCAAAGGGGGATCCCTGATCCCTGCCCCCTCCAGGCACTCACATGATGGATATTGCCTTCAGATGGACTGAGCATATCATGCATGTGAGTGCCTGGTTTCCCCCTTTTGGCGGGACCAAGAAAATGTGCGGGCCTGCCGCTCAAGGCACACAAAAGAGACGGCAAACTCTTATGTAGGCAGTTCCACTGTCTGTGTCGAAGAGCCGTTTCGTTGCTCCAAAAGATAGAGCATAACGCATTGCTTTTAGTGAATTCTACTGCCTGACCTCTGCCGAGCACAAAAAATGCACTCCTAGCTTACTTTCCTCGAACCCGGTCCATGAATCTCTCCCTGCTGACCACAACTCGCTCGTGAGTTCCTTGGCCGATGAGTTCGGCTTCATCCCAGGCCTGGACCGTGAAAACCAGCTTTTTGCCATTTACCCCGGTCAACTCGGCTTGGGCCCGGATTTCCATTCCCTCCGGGGTGGCTGCCAAATGAGAGATATCCAGCCTGATGCCCACTGACGTCGTACCTTCTTCCAGCATTTTTTGCACGCAGTCTACTGCCGCCTTCTCCATCAAGGCGGCCATAACCGGCGTGGCCAGCACCGGGAGATCGCCGCTTCCCACCTGGTCAGCCAGGTCCTCAGGCTGAAGGATTTTCGCCGCCGTGCCCCGGGCACCCGACTTGAGCGTTCCTTTCTGGTCCATTATTTCTCCGGATGTATGTGTTCAGGGGGGCCTCCCCCTAAGCTTTGGCAAGGGGTCTGAACGATTATCTTAGGATTATGTTTTGGAATCAATCTTTCTTTTTTGATTATATTTTGCTATTTGACCCCGCTTGCTGACTGTGCTCTTGAGAATTGGGGTCTTCGATGGTTATGGATTTTGTAGTTTGCCCGGAATTGCAGTGCATACCCCTTCAGTGGGCAGCACAGGTTTGAACATACATGGAGTACACAGATGACTGCAATCACGTTAGACTGCCAGGGACTGGCCTGCCCGCAGCCTGTGCTAAAATGCAAGGATGCTCTTTCCCAATCCCAGCCGGACCGGCTGGTGATCCGGGTGGACAATGAAGCCGCCCGGGAAAACGTGACCAGGTTCCTTGGCTCCCAAGGGTATCAGGTTGTCAATGTCCGGGACAAGGACGGAATTTTTGAGCTTACAGCCCAGGCAGGGGAAGGCACAACCCGGAAAACGGCGGTACAGGCAAGCCCCCAAACCGGCCCTTCTCCAGTTCCTCGCTCTGAATCCGGAACCGATGCCCAGCTGGTGTTCATCACCTCCAATGTCATCGGGCACGGGGACGATGTGCTTGGAGAAAAGCTTATGGCCAACTTCCTGTCCACCTTGCCGGAAATGGGTCCCTCCCTGTGGCGCATCCTGCTTTTAAACAGCGCGGTCAAGCTGGCTGTAACCGGAAGTCCGGCCTTGGACAGTCTGCGCAAACTGCAGGACAGCGGAGTTTCCATCCTGGTCTGCGGAACCTGTCTGGATTTTTTTCACCTTCTGGACCGCAAAGAGATAGGGGAGACCACAAACATGCTGGATGTGGTCACCAGTTTGCAACTGGCGGATAAGGTTATTAAGGTCTAAGTCCTGTGCATGCCGGGCAGACGGATAGTGGGCAGTGGTCCGTGGCTGCTGCCGGCAGCATGTTCAGGCCGGGAAATCACCCATTGACAGCAGATCCAAGGCGGGTTTGAATACCCGCATGTCCGGCAGCAACTCCTCCCCGTCCCTGCGCCTGAACAAGGCCATAGCCGCCTGCGGTCTGTGCTCCAGGCGCAAGGCGGACGATCTCATAGCCCAGGGGCGGGTCACGGTCAACAATGTGGTTGTCCAGGAGATGGGCCTGAAGATCGACCCGGATGCAGACCGCATAGAGGTTGACGGCCGCCTGCTCACAGTCCGCAAGGGCGCCGATCAGAACCATGTATATATCCTCTTGCACAAGCCGGTCCGGGTGGTGTCCACGGCCAGGGATCCCCAGGCCAGGACAACCGTTGTGGACCTCCTCCCGCCCGATCTTCTCCAGCGTCGTCCCGTGCCCGTTGGCCGGCTGGACTACTTTTCAGAAGGCCTCTTGTTGCTGACCACCGACGGGGAGCTTGTTCACCGCCTCACTCATCCCAAATGGCACGTGCCCAAGGTGTACAAGGTCCTGGTCCGCGGCCGGGTTACCCAGGCCAAGCTGCAGCCTATGCGCAACGGGATGCGCCTGGCCGAAGGAGAACGACTGGCCCCGGTTCAGGTCTCTATGGAACCGGCCGGAAAAGACACCGCCTGGCTCTCTCTGCGGCTGGTTCAAGGCATAAACCGCCAGGTCAGACGCATGTGTCGGGACCTGGACCTGACCGTGCTTAAGCTGATTCGGGTCCAGGAAGGCCCCATATTTCTCGGCAACCTGCCTCCCGGCAATGTGCGAGAGCTCACCCCCCAGGAAATCAGGGCATTGCACCGCGAAGTGGGACTTGAGCCGGAGCCTTCGGTTCCAGATCCCTAACCCCACAGGGACAAGGGCACTGAAGATTGGCTCTTTCACTGCGCTGCCCCTGCCCACCTGGGCTGGACTGGAAATGCGGCTCTTTCCAGACTCCCTGTTTCTTGATTTTAAGCAACGTTCGTGCCATAAGTGAGCCGCCATGTACCAACAGCCTGACCATCTCTCGGTGATCACGGATCTGAGCCGGATTATCGCCGACTCCAGCGATCCTGAAGCCACCCTGCATCAAATCGCTCAGCTCATCGCCTCAACCTATGGCCTGGATGTCTGCTCCATCTATGTTTTAACCCCCGACCGGCAACATCTGGTCCTCAAAGCCACTGTGGGCCTGCATCCGGAGTCAGTGGGCAGCGTGGCCATGACCGCTCATGAGGGGCTTACCGGCCTGACCCTGGAACAGGGCAGGCCGATGCTGATCTTCAACCCTGCGCAGCACCCCCGGTTCAAGCTCTTTGAGCAGACCGGGGAGGAAGTGTTCAAGACCTTCCTGGGCATCCCCCTGGTTTACCATCAGCAGTGCCTCGGCGTCCTGGTCCTGCAGACCGAAAAGCTGGGAGAGCTGTCTGAAGAGGATATCCCCATCTTTGCCGCCATCGGATCTCAGATCTCGTCCATCGCGGCCTACTCCGGCCTGCTGCAGGCCCTGGACAAGGAAAAGGCCGAGATTCAAAAGCTTAAAGACCAGACAGAGAATGCCCTCCATTATTCCGATGGGGCCGAGCAGCGCAGGAGCCTACTTCGAGGACAGTCCGTTCTCTCCGGATACGCCCGGGGAAAAGCGCATATCTTGGCCTCCGGGATTGGGTTTGAGTCCGTAGAGCCGATACAGAACTGTCATCCCAATGTTGAACTGGCCCGGTTCGAGAACGCCCTGCAGACCACCGTGCTGCAGACCTCGCAGCTCATCGAGGAAATGGCTGATCTCTCCCAGGAAGACCGGTCCATCCTGACCATTCACAAGCAGCTGGCTGAAGACACCACCTTCCGGCGCAAGGTTGCTGAACGCATCAGCATGGGGGACCGGGCTGAGTATGCCCTGAAGCAGGTTGTCATGGAGTACGTGCACATTTTTTCCAATGTGGACGACCCCTACCTGCAGGATCGGGGTCAAGACATCGTGGACGTGGGCGAAAACGTGCTCCGCAACCTCCTAGGCATCTCCCCCCATGGTACGCAAGCTTTGACCCAGGACACCATAGTCATTGCCTCCGACCTGTCGGCCACCGAGCTGGTCGCCCTGCGTCAGATGCACCTCAAGGGCATTGTCCTGGCCAGAGGAGGCAAGACCTCGCACACGGTCATCCTGGCCAAATCCTTTGAGCTGCCCATTGTCATTCAGGTCGAGGATATTTTCGACGCCGTTCGGGAGGGAGAGGACCTGATCCTGGACGGATGGTCCGGCTTGATCTTTCGGGAGCCCAATAAAGAGATCGAGAGGGAATATAACCGTCTGCTGCAGGAACACCAGGTGCAGGCCGAACATTTGCGCTCCCTCATCCCCCTGCCGGCGGTGACCAGAGACACCTCCCGGATTGAGCTGGGAGCCAATATCGGCCTTCTCTCCGACCTGGAAATCGTGCATCGGTACAGAGCCGACCATATCGGTCTGTACCGCACGGAGTTTCCTTTCGTTATCCGCAAGCGCCTGCCCACGGAAGAGGAGCAGACTGAGCTCTATACCCGGATGCTGAAGCAGGCCCGCGGGTTGCCGGTCTGCTTTCGGACCCTGGATGTTGGCGGGGACAAGTTCCTGTCCGCCCTGGATTACCCTGCAGAGGACAACCCGTTCTTGGGTTGGCGCTCCATCCGGGTCAGTCTGGAGCTGGAAGAGATGTTCCGCCAGCAGATCAGGGCCGTTCTCCGGGCCGCAGAGCACGGTCCGGCTCAGCTCATGTTTCCCATGATCGTCAGCATGCACGAGCTGGAAGTCGCTCTGTCCATCGTGGAAGAGGAAAGGCGCCGGATTGGTGCGGACTGTGAGCTGCCGGTCGGGATCATGCTCGAGGTGCCCGGAACGGCGAAAATACTGCCCAGTCTCCTCCCCCTCATTGACTTCGTCAGCATCGGGACCAACGACCTCATCCAGTACACCCTTGCAGTGGACCGGAACAATCCCAAGGTCGCATCCCTGTATACCCCGTTTCATCCGGCGGTTTTATCCATCATCGCCGACGCAGCCGAGATGTGCCGCAAGGCCCAGACCTCGCTCTCGGTATGCGGAGAAGCCGCAGCCGATCCGGCCTGCGCCTATCTCTTTCTTGGACTCGGGATCCGGAAGCTGAGCATGAACCCCAGCTCCATCCCCAGGGCCAAGGCGATGATCCGGAATGCAGACACCTCGGAAGCCGCTCGGGCTGCCGACTTCGCCCTCGGGCTCAACGACTCGGAAGCGATCCGGTCCTGGGCTCAGGAACAGGTGGGGACCTAGCCGGCCAGAACGTCCTTCACATCCTGGACAAAGGCCCGCACCCCTTCCTCGGTACTGGCCCAGGAGCACATCAGCCGGGCTCCGCCGGTTCCGATAAAGGAATAGAAGCTCCAGCCCCGTGCATGCAGGGCGGCTGTGACCCGTGGAGGAAAGGTAACGAAGACGGCGTTGGCCTGACGGGGGAACATGATCTCCACCTCTGGAATCTCCCGGAGCAGCTGGTCCAAAAGACAGGCGCAGGCGTTGGCCCGGCGGGCGTTCTCCAGCCACGCCCCGTCCCGCAGCATGCCCACCCAGGGAGCGGCCAGGTAACGCATCTTGGACCCCAGCTGGCCGGCCTGCTTGCACCGGTAATCAAAATCCTCGGCCTTGGCCCGGTCGAAAAAAATGACCGCCTCTCCGACGGCCATGCCGTTCTTGGTCCCCCCCAGGCAGAGGACATCCACACCGCACTCCCAGGTGATCTCCCTGGGGCTTACCTGAAGAAAATCCAACGCATTGGCCAGCCTGGCCCCGTCCATATGAATGGACAGGCCATAGGTCCGGGCCATGGCCCAGAGATCCTTGAGCTCCTCCACACTGTACACGGTTCCGACCTCAGTGGGCTGGGTCACGCTGACCACTCTGGGTCGGGGATAATGGATGTCCGTGCGTTTGGTCACCAGCTGCTGCAGGCTGTGGGGGGTGAGCTTGCCGTTTTCCCCGCCGCCCACCAGAAGCTTGGCTCCGTTGGAGAAGAACTCCGGAGCCCCGCATTCGTCCGTTTCCATATGCGACAGCTCATGGCAGACAATGCTGTAATAGGAATGGCACATGGCGGACACAGCCAGAGAATTGGCCGCTGTGCCGTTGAATACGAAAAAAACCTCACAGTCGGTTTCAAATATCTCCCGGAAACGGTCACACGCCTCCTGGGTCCATCGATCCTCACCGTACGCGGCTTGAAAACCGGCATTGGCGTCCAGCATAGCCTGCAGGGCCTGGGGGCAGATGCCGGCATAGTTGTCTGACGCGAACTGGCTCTTATCTATATCCATACAGCTGTCCTTTCTCTTCGGTGGGATATGTGTCCGTGCATGTCCTATTCAAAAAACTGGGACCCTTGTCAAGGGCGCCCCACTCCATTCTGGACCAACAAGAAGCTCTTGTGGCACACTGCGTGGGCATTCGCCGAGGGAGATTCGGGCAGGATCGGCCTGCGTACGCACCATTTGCCAGGAGGACAATCGAGCATGGCCCAGTTGCAGACGGAGAATCCCAGCCAGGACCAGACAGAAGATGCCCGCCGGGCCCGGAAAACAATTCCTTATATTCCGGGAGACGGCGTGGGCCCGGAGATATGGGCCGCGGCAGTTGAGGTCTTCGATGCCGCTGTTAGCGCGGCCTACAGCGGAAGACGCAGGGTGGACTGGATGGAAGTCCAGGCCGGAGAAAAGGCTTACCGGGAATGCGGCCAATACCTGCCGCCGGAGACCATGCAGGCCTTCATGGACCACCAGGTGGGCATCAAAGGCCCGCTGGCCACTCCAGTGGGCGGCGGCATCCGCAGCGTCAACGTGGCCCTGCGCGTAGGCCTGGACCTTTACGCCTGCATTCGGCCCATCCGGTATCTGCCCGGGGTGGCCAGCCCGGTCAAGGAGCCGGAAAAAGTGAATATTGTCGTGTTCCGGGAAAATACCGAGGATGTCTACGCTGGTCTGGAGTGGGCCTCGGGGAGTCCGGAGGCCAGGCAGATCATCGATTTCCTGCACGACACCTTCGGCACGAATCTGCGTCAGGATGCAGCCGTGGGCATCAAGCCCATGTCGCCTTTCGGGAGCAAACGCCTGGTCCGCAAGGCCATTCAATGGGCCATCGACCAAAGCCGGCGGAGCGTAACCCTGGTGCACAAGGGCAACATCATGAAGTTCACAGAAGGCGGCTTCCGGCAATGGGGCTATGAGCTGGCTGCCGAAGAGTTCGGGCGGCAGACCGTGCCCGAGTCCGCCCTGGGTCCGGACGGGTCTTCCGGCCAGGACCAGATTGTAATCAAGGACCGCATAGCAGACGCCATGTTCCAGAACGTCCTGCTATGGCCCCAGGACTATGATGTCCTGGCCCTGCCCAATTTGAACGGCGACTATATGTCCGACGCACTGGCCGCCCAAGTCGGCGGATTGGGCATGGCCCCCGGGGCCAATATCGGTGACCAGGCGGCTGTTTTTGAAGCCACTCACGGCACCGCTCCCGGCCTGGCCGGAAAAGACCAGGTCAACCCCGGCTCCCTGATCCTGTCCGGGGCTTTGATGTACGACCATCTGGGCTGGACTGAAGCGGCCCAGGCCATCCGCAGCTCCCTGGAGGCAACCATCGCCGCCGGAACCGTCACCCGGGACCTGGCCCAGGACCTGCCGGAGGCCACGGTCCTGTCCTGCTCCGAGTTCGGCCACGCGGTTGCTTCCCGGATACGCTAATCATCTACCGCAATGCAAAAGACAATTTTTTGCGTGCACGCAAAAAAAATTGAAGGAGAACAAAATGCCCAATCTTGTGCACAAAATACTCCAGAACCACTTGGTTGCTGGAGAGCTCACTCCGGGCTCGGAAATCGGGATCAGTATCGACAACACCTTGATGCACGATGCCACGGGCCAGATGGCCATGCTCCAGTACGAGGCTTTGGACATCCCCCGGGTAAAGACCAATCGCTCGGTGACCTACACAGATCACAACACCCTGCAGATCGGGTTCGAGAACATGGACGACCACCACTTCCTGGCTTCGGCCTGCCGCAAGTTCGGGCTCTACTTCTCCCGGGCCGGAAACGGGATCTGCCACCAGGTCAACCTGGAACGCTTCTCCCTGCCCGGCCAGACCCTGCTCGGCGCTGACAGCCATACGACCACAGCCGGCGGCGTGGGCATGCTGGCCATCGGGGCCGGCGGTCTGGACATCGCTGTGGCCATGGCCGGCCGCCCTTTCTATCTGCCCATGCCCCGGGTGGTCAAAGTCACCCTCACCGGCCAGCTGCCGTCCTGGTCCGCGGCCAAGGACGTGGCCTTGGAGCTTCTGCGCCGCATGACCGTGTCCGGAGGCCGGGGCACCATTCTGGAGTTTGCCGGGGACGGTCTGGCCGGGCTCTCAGCCACGGAACGGGCCACTATCGCCAATATGAGCATCGAATGCGGGGCATTCACTGCGGTCTTCCCCAGCGACGAGGTCACCCGCCGTTATTTCCAGGCCCAGAAGCGGGAAGCGGACTGGCGGGAGATCCAGGCCGACCCGGATGCGGAGTACGACGATGAGATGGTCATCGATCTCGCAACAGTCCCGCCCCTGGTGGCCAAACCCCATTCCCCGGACAACGTGGTTCCGGTGGAGGAGGTCCACGGCCTGGAGGTGCATCAGGTGGCCATAGGCTCCTGCACCAACTCCTCTTTGCAGGACATGCTCAAGGTCGCCCGGATCCTGGAGCAGGGAACCGTGCCCCCCGAGGTCAGCCTGATCATCGCCCCGGGCTCCAGACAGGTCCTTTTGGACCTGACCTCCTGCGGGGCCCTGGAAACCATGATCAAGGCCGGGGCCAGAATTGTGGAAACAGCCTGCGGATTCTGCAACGGGGTGGGCCAGGCCCCGCGCTCCCAAGGGGTCTCCCTGCGGACCTCCAACCGCAACTTCCCCGGGCGCAGCGGCACGGCAGATGCCAATCTGTACCTGGTCAGCCCGGAGACAGCCGCAGTCTCCGCACTCTCCGGCCAGCTGCGCGACCCGCGGTCCTTCGGACAGCCGGTGCAGATCGATCTGCCCCGGGAGTTTGCAGTGGACGACAGCCTCATCGTGCCCCCGGCCCAGACAAATGAGGAGGTGGAGATTGTCCGCGGACCGAACATCGCTCCCCTGCCTCTGTTTGAGGCCATGCCGGATGAACTGGCCGGTGAAGTCCTGCTCTGCCTGGGGGACAATGTGACCACGGACGACATCCTGCCCGCCGGCGCCCACATCTTGGCCAAACGGGCCAACATCCCGGCTATTTCCGAGTTCATCTTCTGCAAGATCGACGAGACGTTTCCCCAGCGGGCCAGACAGGCTAAAACCGGGTTTATTGTCGGCGGGGCCAACTATGGTCAGGGATCGAGCCGGGAACACGCCGCACTGGCTCCGAGATACCTGGGGGTCCGGGCGGTTATCGCCGAGTCATTCGCCAGGATCCACAAGTTCAATCTGGTCAACTTCGGCATCCTGCCCCTGGAGTTCGTCAATCCCCAGGATAAGGACAAACTGAGCCAGGGCGAAGGCCTGGAGCTGATCAATCTGCATCAGGCCCTGCAGTCCGGAGGGCAGATCATCGTGACCGATGCATCCGGCTCCCTGCAGGTTTCCACTGTCCTGGATGTCTCCCCCCGCCTGCGGGAGGTCCTTTTGGCCGGCGGAACCCTGAATCACACCAGGAAGAGGGCTGGGAAGTAGAGGAGGCGAGCCAGGAGGTCAGGCACAAAGAGATAGGCAGTCTTACAGCTCCCACCCAAAGCGTGGGAGCTGTAAGAGTCCAGCATCCGCGAAAATCACGGGAAAAGCGGCAGAAATGTCCTTGGAGTCCTAGCTGACTTGGAAGAAGGCCTTGGACTTGGCTCCACACACCGGGCACTTTTCCGGGGCCTCGTGACCGCAGGTATAGCCGCATACAGAACATACGAAGTAGTCGGTCTCTTCCAGGCTGTCCATATTGTCCAGGGCATTCTGGTACAGATCTGCGTGCACCTTCTCCACCTCATTGGCAAAGGTGAAGCTTCTTTCAGCCGCCTTGTTCCCCTCTTCCTTGGCCTTGTCGATCATTTCCGGATACATGCTCTTGAACTCATGAGTCTCACCGGCAATGGCCTCCTTGAGGTTATCCGCGGTGGAGTTGATCCCGCCTGCGGTACGCAGATGGGCATGGGCGTGCACCGTTTCCGCCGCAGCCGCAGCCCTGAACAGGCGGGCGACCTGGGTATGCCCCTCCTTGTCCGCCTGCTGGGCAAAGGCCAGATACTTGCGGTTGGCCTGGGACTCACCTGCAAATGCCTCCATGAGGTTTTCCTGGGTCGAACTCATTTCCTTCTCCTTTGGTAGATATTTATGTCACACTCATCAACTTACAGATGCGAATAATTACCAATTATATTTTACCCTGTCAAGGGTCAGCTGGCTTCCCTGCGAGACCCCATCTGTGCCCCGGCTCTGTCTCTGCCAGCCTGACTTTCTCACAACATCTGCATTGGATCGAGATCCAGCTGGATCCGGCAGCGTCCCTGGTGCCCCGCCCGGCGTACAAAGCGGATGTATGCGGAACGGATATCGGCCCATGCATCCGCCTTGAGCAGACACTGCATCCGCACTCTGCCCCGCAATTGGTTCAAAGGGGCAGGGGCCGGCCCCAACACCCGGACCCCGTTTTCCTTGCCCTCCCTGGACAGGGCCTTTCCCAGATCCATGAGCCTGTGCACATCCTTCTCCGAGTCGGCCGGAGCGCTCATTCGAACCAGGGCCAGCTTGACAAAGGGAGGGTAGTGCATCCGCTGGCGCAGAGCGATCTCATGGGCATAAAACCCCTCAAAATCGTAGTCCTGCACAAATCTCCAGCAGTAATGATCCGGATTCCGGGTCTGGATATACACCTTGCCCGGCCTCTCTCCCCGGCCCGCCCTGCCCGCGACCTGGACCAGAAGCTGGAAGGTACGTTCAGTGGCTCGATAGTCAGGCAGGTTCAGGCCCACATCCCCGTCGACCACAATAACCAGGGTCACCTGGGGGAAGTTGTGGCCCTTGCTGCACATCTGGGTCCCTACCAGAACCTGAGCCCGGCCTTGGGCAAAGCGCTCCAGGATTTCCTCCATGCTTCCCTGAGGCCTGGTGCTGTCCCGATCCAGGCGCAGGGTGGAAATGTCTGGATCCAGTCTGGTGCGCAGATACTCCTCCACCTGTTCCGTGCCCTGATTCAGGGATACGAACTGATGTCCGCCGCAGTGGGCGCACGGGGAAGGGAAAGCCCGGGTATGCCCACAATAATGACAGACCAGACGATGCAGCTTCTTATGGTAGGTCAGGCCGACTGCGCAGTGCTCGCAGCGGACAACCTGGGCACAGGAGGTGCAATAGACCAACGGGGCGTATCCCCGCCGATTCAGCAGGATGATGGCCTGCTCCCCCCGTTGCAGGCAGTCGTCCAGGGCCCGACGGCAGCGGGGGCTGAAGGGCCCGTCCTCCTCCGGTTCCTGCAGCAGGTTGACGATCTCTATCTCCGGCAGGGTTCGTCCACTGATCCTGGTGGGCATGGTCAGCATCTCCACTCCGCCGTTTCGGGCGGCATGAAAGCTTTTCATGTCCGGGGTTGCCGAGCCGAGGACCAAAAGAGCGCCCTGGTCCCGGCTCAAGAAATAGGCCACTTCCTTGGCCTGATAGGGCAGGCGCTCTTCCTGCTTGAAGGACGCGTCGTGCTCCTCATCCATAATGATCAGCCCCCAGTCCGACCGAGGGACAAACACCGCCGATCTGGTGCCCACAACCATTACCGGTCCGGTGTCGTTCCCGGCCTGAACAAAGCGTGCCGACCGTTTGGCTGGTGGGAGGGAGCCGTGATACAGGATGGATGCTGTTTCTGGAATCAGATCCTGGATTTGGATGAAGATCTGCAGGGCCAGGGCGACCTCCGGCACCAGCAGGAGCACCGATCGCCCCTGCTCCAAGCACCTGGCCGCCAGGCGGGCGTATACCAGGGTCTTCCCGCTGCCCGTGACCCCGAACAGCAGACGGGCGCAGGCCCGCCGCGAGGCCAAGTCCGCCTCCAGTCCGGCCAGAACGTGCTCCTGATCCCGGCTTAGATGCAGGTGACTTTTCGTACCCTGCGGCGTCCTCTCCGCCTGTTCCGGCTCCCGGGGTGCGATAAGCTTCTTTGCCGACAGCTCCTTCAAGGCCCGGCCAGCCCAGTCACCCAGAGTGTGAACCACCTCCCGGCGGGTTTGAGGGCCCTGGGTCCACAAATAATCCAAAATCTGCATCTGACGGCGGGCCTGGGGTCGAAGCGGCCAGGGCGGCTGGCAGGCCACATCCCATTTCCGGTTTGTCTTGGATCCCCCAAAATTCTGAAACTGGAGCTCACCCGCCAGCCACGCGTCAATCCAGGCTTGCTTGCTCTCCCCGCTCAGGTCCGCGAGCTGTTTGAGGCTGATCCTCCCCTGGGAGCTGACCAGCTTCGGCCCGACAGACTTGACCGCCCCCGGAAGGACAGCGGCCAGAATCCGCCCGGGCGAGCTGACGTAGCGGACCGTCAGGGCGTTGAGCAGGCGAAGAAAGGCGGGAGAAAAGAGAGGGGATCGTTCTCCGGGCCAGAGAAGCTCTTTCATCTGAGCCGCTCTGCCTTCAAGCTGAACCCGGTCCATAAGCAGGCCCAGCCGAAGCTCCCGGCGCACCGGGACCACGACCCGCAGCCCCGGTTGCCAGGATTGGTCCGGAAACCCCTTTGGCTGGGTATAGGTCAGCGTGGCGTACGGCGGGCTGAGCAAAGCGACGTCCCAAGCCGTGGGACCGCTCGGGGTCATGCCGGCCACGCCGACCTCATTCGATGCATGTAGGTCCCGAAAAGGGCATTCGCTTTATTTGGAAGGAGGCGGAACCAGCTCATGCAGGCGCTGGACAAGGTCATCCCGAAGCTCCTCGTCCTGAAGTCCAAAATAGATATTGGCGATCAAGTAGTCAGTCCAGTCCCCGATATCAAACCGCATCCCCCGGACCCGAACCGCCAGCAGCCTGTTGTTGCGGGCCATGACCCGCAAGGCCTCGGTGAGCTGGATCTCATTGTCCGGCCCCCCGGCAGAAAGATCCTGCAGGTGCTCGAACACGTCCGGGGTCATCACATAGCGCCCGACCATGGCCAGCCTGGAGGCTGCCTCCCCGGACCTGGGCTTCTCCTGCAGATCCCGTACCCGGAACATATCCGGACCGATCTCTTCCCCCTGGATCACTCCGTAGGAGGAGACCTTGTGCTCAGGGACGGGCATCACTCCGACCACGGCCATGCTCTCGGCCTCGGCGATCCTGGTCAGCTGCCTGATTCCAGGGTCGGCGTTGAACATCAGATCGTCGCCGACCATCAGAGCGAAGGGCTCGTTCTTGATCACCTCCCGGGCGCAGAGTACGGCATGGCCCAGTCCAAGCTGCTGCTTCTGGCGCACGGAAATGATGTTCACCATCTCGGCGACTTCCCTGGCCACCTTCAAGAGATCGTGCTTCCCGGTTCTCTCCAGGACGGATTCCAGGGCCAGATTGTAGTCGAAATGGTCTTCAATAATTGTCTTGTTCTGGTTGGTGACAAAGACCACATCCTTGAGCCCGGCCTCAATGGCCTCTTCCACGATGTACTGCACCCCGGGTTTCTTGAACACAGGGAGCATTTCTTTGGGCAGATTCTTTGTCGCCGGCAGGGACCTGGTGCCCCACCCTGCAACCGGAATGACGACCTTGGAAATTCGCATGGCTCCCTCCCGGAACAACGTTCATTACCCGGATGTCGACCTGACAACGAAAGCCGCCAGCGTTAACGGACATGATCCTGAATAACTTGGGCTAAGTCCGAGGTCAAAGCCTGAACCAGCTCTGGATCGATTCCTTCCACCATGACCCTGGCCTTGGCCTCGGTCCCGGAATAGCGCAGCAGGACCCGCCCCTTTCCCTGCAAGGACTTCTCTGCCGCCTGGACCATCTTTTGGACTTCAGGCACCTGTTCAAAGGGAATCTTGCGCTGCACAGGGACATTCATCAGATGTTGGGGCAAGGGCTCCAAAATCCCGGCCAGCTCAGACACGGGCCGCTGCTTCTCCTGGATGACCTTCAAGACCTGCAGGGCGGCCAGGACTCCGTCTCCGGTTGTACTGTACTGCAGAAAAATGAGATGCCCGGACTGCTCCCCGCCCAGCACAGCCCCGTGCCTGCGCATGGCTTCGGCCACATACCTGTCTCCAACCGGAGTGCGCAGAAGGCGGCCACCCCGCTCGGACATGAACAGCTCCAGGGCCATATTGCTCATGACCGTAGCCACCAGGGTCTTGCCCGGCAGGAGATCCTTGTCCAGAAAGTCCTGCGCGCACATGGCCATGACCTGATCACCATCCAGTATGCGCCCCTTTTCATCCACCAGGATGACCCTGTCCGCATCTCCGTCCAGGGCAATGCCCAGGTCAGCCCCGGTCTCCAGGACCTTGGCCCGCACGGACTCGGGATGCAGAGAGCCGCATCCGGCATTGATATTCAATCCGTCCGGATCGACCCCCACCGGTATGACTTTGGCCCCCAGCTCCTGAAACACGAGGGGGGCAACCCGGTAGGCTGCTCCGTTGGCGCAATCCAGGACCACGGTCAGCCCATCCAGGCTCAAGTTCGAGGGAAAGCTGTTCTTCAGGGAGACAATATACCGTCCGGGACTGTCCTCGATCTTGGTGGCCCGGCCGATGGCTTCCGGAGCGGGGCTGTCCCAGACCAACTGTCTGTTGTTCACCAGCTGACTGATCTCTTCTTCCGTCTCATCGCTGAGCTTAAACCCGTCCCGGTCAAAGAACTTGATTCCATTGTCCTGAAACGGGTTGTGAGAGGCGGAGATGACCACCCCCAGGTCGGCCCGCATATTCTTGGTCAAAAAGGAGATGGCCGGGGTCGGCATGGGGCCGACCAGAAACACGTCCATCCCGGCCGCACACAGACCAGAGGTCAGGGCTGTCTCAAAGACATAGCCGGACAAGCGGGTATCCTTGCCGATAACCACCCTATGACGCTTCTTCCCGTTGCGGAAATACTGCCCCGCGGCCAGTCCGAGACGGATGACCACCTCCGGCTGCATGGGAAAGACATTCACCTGCCCGCGCAAACCATCAGTACCGAACAACCTATCATTCATTGCTAACCATCCTCCTGCTCCTGCAGTGCCTGCACTATGCGCAGCGTACGCACCGTATCCGCCACCTCATGCACCCGGTGGATTGGCACCCCTTTCGCCCCCATCAGGGCTGTGGCCACCTGAGTTGCCGTCTGCCGCTGATCAGGTCCAAGATCCAGCAGCTTGCCCCAGGTCGACTTGTTGGACAGCCCCATATACACAGGGCGGCCAAGGGCGAAAAAGGTCTGTATATTGGCCAAAAGCCGCAGATTATGCTCCAAAAGCTTACCGAAACCGATCCCCGGGTCCAGCACAATGCGCTCTTCCGGCAGACCGGCCTGAACCAGCCGATTCATCCTGGTCTCAAAAAAGGAAAAGACCTCGCCGACCACATCGTCATATGAGGGATCCTTCTGCATGTCCTCAGGCCGGCCTTGGGAGTGCATGAGCACGTATCCCGGCCTGTATTCGGACACAACCTGCATAAGGTCCGGATCGAAGGTGCAGGCCGAGACATCGTTGACAATGCCTGCGCCTGCCTGCAGGGCCGCAGCGGCAACCCCGGCCCGATAGGTGTCCACGGAAACAACCGCCCGGGGCCTGCGCTCCAGAACCCGATTGATGACCGGCAGGACCCTGCGTTTCTCTTCCTCAGCGCTCACCCTCCTGGAAAAGGGGCGGGTGGACTCGCCGCCGATATCAACTATGTCCGCCCCCTGATCCACGAGGGCCACAGACTGCTCGCTTGCTTGATCCGGATCGAAGAAATGCCCCCCGTCATAAAACGAATCCGGGGTGCAGTTGACGATTCCGGCCACAAAAAAAGGGGCCGGGCCTAAAACCCGGCCCCCGGCTATTGTCCAGGTCACAGGTGTGGTCATTGCGATGTCCTCTTCCGCGGCTCTGTGCAGAATGCTCCGATGCATGACAGCCGTGCCGCAAATATCTCCCTGGGCTCTTCGACACAGAAAGTGGCATTGCCTCCATAAGAGTTTGCCGTCTCTTCTGTGTGCCGTGAGCGGCAGGCCCGCACATTTTCTTGGTCCCGCCACCCGGCACTCACGTGCATGATAAGCTTTCGTCACACAGAAAGCAGTGACCTGCACGTGAGTAGCCTGGAGGGGGCAGGGATCCCCCTTTGGCGGGGCTTAGAAAATACCGGGCCGAAAGTGGGCACTCAGAAGAGATGGCAAACTCCAACAATCCACAGGCTACGTCGAAGACCCCCTCCCTGTATGGGCATGCGCCCTCTGTTCAGGTGCGGCCGAGGCATTCCAACCGCTCGGGGGCAACCCGGGCCTATGCCGATTTATCTGTCCCTTCCTTGCCCGCCTGATCCTCCTCGTCGTCCCGAAAGGAGAACTCAGCATCGTCGTTGTCTTCCTCAGCCTGATCCTCAGCCCGGGCAGCGTCCTCCGAGTCTGTTTCTTCCGGGTCCTCCTCCCCGCTGGAACGGCCCGGACCCGGGTCCTTGCCCCCCTCTGCGGGTTCAAAGGGCGGGAGCTCTTCCCTGTTCATCAGGGTGGTCAGATCCTTGCCGGAAATGGTCTCCCGCTCCAGAAGGGCGGAGGCCAGATTGTGCACAACCTCTTCATTGTCCTCCAACAGCCGCTTGGCCATGTTGTAGGCGTCTTGCAGAATCTTGCGCACCTCGGCATCAATCAGCCGTGCGGTCTCCTCGCTGTACTGCTTGTGCTGCACCAGCTCCCGGCCCAGGAAGACCTCATTTCCATTGTCGCTTAAGGCCATGGAGCCGAAAGTTTCACTCATCCCCCATTCACAAACCATCTTCCGGGCCATTTTGGAAGCCCGTTCCAGATCGTTGCTCGCTCCGGTGGTCACCTGGTGGAGAAAAAGCTGCTCCGCCACCCGGCCGCCCATCATTACAGCCAGGGTGGCATCCAGATACTCCTTGGAATAGTTGTGCCGATCATCCAGGGGCAGCTGCATGGTCACCCCCAGGGCCTGGCCCCTGGGAATGATGGACACCTTGTGCACAGGGTCCGCCTTGGGCAGGAGGTTGGCGACCAGGGCGTGTCCGCCTTCATGATAGGCGGTGGTTTTCTTTTCCTCTTCGCTTAAGATAACGCTGCGCCGCTCCTTGCCCATCATGACCTTGTCCTTGGCCTCTTCCAGGTCAATCATGTCCACGTGGTCTTTATCATTCTTGGCCGCGATCAAAGCCGCCTCATTGACCAGGTTCTCCAGATCGGCCCCGGAAAATCCAGGCGTCCCCCGGGCAATAACGTCCATGTCGACCTCCTTGGACAGGGCCACCTTATGGGAGTAAACCTTAAGGATGGATTTGCGGCCGTTGAGGTCCGGATTGGGCACCACCACCTGGCGGTCGAAACGTCCCGGCCGGAGCAGAGCCGGGTCCAAGACATCCGGCCTGTTGGTGGCTGCAATCAGGATCACCCCCTCGTTGGATTCAAACCCGTCCATTTCCACCAGCAGCTGGTTCAGGGTCTGCTCCCGTTCGTCGTGGCCGCCGCCGAGCCCTGCGCCCCGCTGCCGGCCCACGGCATCGATCTCATCGATAAAGATGAGGCAGGGGGCGTTCTTCTTCCCCTGGACAAAGAGATCCCGGACCCTGGACGCACCCACGCCGACGAACATCTCTACAAAGTCGGAACCGGAGATGGAGAAAAAGGGCACCCCGGCTTCTCCGGCCACGGCCCTGGACAGAAGGGTTTTTCCTGTTCCCGGAGGGCCGACCAGGAGCACCCCCTTGGGAATCCGTCCTCCCAGCCGGGTAAACTTCTTGGGGTTGCTCAAGAACTCCACGACCTCGGTCAGCTCTTCCTTGGCCTCGTCGACCCCGGCCACATCGTCGAAGGTGACCTTTGCGGTCTCTTCAGTGACCATCTTGGCCTTGGACCGGCCGAAGGAGAAAGCCTTGCCTCCGCCGCCACCACCCTGCATCTGGCGCATGAAAAATATCCATACCCCGATGAGCAGCAGCATAGGAAACCAGGACACGAGGAGAGTGATGTACCAGGGCGACTCTTCAGCAGGCTTGGCCGAGACCTCCACATTCTTGCCCATCAAGGTCTGAACCAGATTCGGGTCCTCAGGTGCATAGGTGGAAAAGCGCTGATTGTCTTCGGTGGTTCCTGTAATCTTCTTGCCCTGGATCTGCACTGAGGTAACCTGCCCGCCCTCGATCAGGGACCGAAACTGACTGTAGGAAATCTGGTTTCGGGCCCCTTGGGGGGTATTGAACATATTGAACAAGGCGACCATGACCAGGGAAATGGTCGCCCAAAGTATCAAATTTTTCAGAAAGTTATTCAACGAAAGCCTCCATACTGTCGGGTGTAGGGCTGCCGGACTCGGCAAAAGAGGCCCGGGTTTCACTCAGGGACTAAAAAACTCTGCACATGAGCCGTGAACTGATCAAAAATAATGCATGCCCGCCCTGTTGACAAGCAAGAAACAGGCCTTGAAAGGCCCCCGGGGCTGCTTGCCTTCAGATTGAATATCTGCTAGACAATTGTGCGCAGCGGAAGCGTTTCGTCACCGGTGTGGCGCCTGGACTTCAAATCCAGTGGATGGGTTCGCCCCCATCGGTAGGTTCGACTCCTATACGCTTCCGCCACCCCCGTTATCCCCTTGCCCGTCCAGCCAAGCCCGCAGCTCTTGCAGCTGAGTGCTCACAGCCCGCGGGCCCGTGCCTCCCCTGCTCTCCCGGCGGGCGACCGCAGTCTCGTAATCCAGCACAGCGTACACCTCATCATCGATGAGCGGCGAATGCTCCTGCATCTGTTCCAGGGGCATATCCTCCAGCCCGATGTTTTGCTCCTCGGCCCTGGCCACAATCCGGCCGGTGACGTGATGAGCCTGGCGGAAAGGAAGCCCCTTGCCGACCAGATAGTCTGCGAGCTCAGTTGCATTTAAAAATCCGGCCCGCACCGCCGCGTACATACGCTGTTCATCAAATCCGGTTGCCTCTATCATCTCGGCCATGACCGCTACGGAGAGGCTGACCGTGTAATCGGCGTCCAGAAAGCCAGGCTTGTCTTCCTGCAGATCCCGGTTATAAGCCAAAGGCAAGGCCTTCATGGTGGTCAAAAGGGAGATCAGATCTCCGATCACCCGGCCTGACTTGCCCCGCATGAGCTCGGCCACATCCGGGTTCTTTTTCTGGGGCATGATCGAGGATCCGGTGGCGAACCCATCCGGAAGGCGGACAAAGCCGAAGTTGGGATTGGCCCAAATGATCAGCTCCTCGCACAAACGGCTCAAATGGGTCATGATCATGCCTGCGGCGAACAGGGGCTCCAGAACGAAATCCCGGTCCGAGACCGCATCCATGCTGTTGGCGAACACCCGATCAAACCCTATCTCCCTGGCCGTGTATTCAGGGTCCAGATCATAGGTGGTGCCGGCCAGGGCGGCAGCCCCCAGGGGCGAGACCCGGACCCTGTCCTGGCAGTCGGCAATCCGCTCCACATCCCGGCGGAACATCTGGGCATAGGCCAACAGATGCTGAGCCAGGCTCACTGGCTGGGCCGGCTGCAGATGGGTGTATCCTGGAAGAATGACCTCCCGGTGGCCTTCAGCCTTGTCTCCGAGCACCCGGATCAGGCGCAGCAGATTCCTCCTCCACTCCTGCATCCGCTCGGAGACAAAGAGCCGAAAGGCCGTGGCCACCTGGTCGTTGCGGCTTCGACCGGTATGCAGCTTCTTGCCCACCGGCCCAACGATCTCGGTCAGCCGGTGCTCGATATTCATGTGCACGTCTTCCAGATCCCTGGACCAGGAGAACGAGCCGTCCTCTATCTCCCGTTCAACTGCATCCAACCCGGAGATGATGCTCTGCGCCTCCTGGTCGGTAATGATCTGCTGCCGACCGAGCATTGCGGCGTGGGCCTTGGAGCACCGAATGTCCTGACGGGCGAAATGGCGATCTGCCTCGATGGACTCCGTATACTCCAGGACCATGCCCTGGATGGAGCCCTTGAATCTTCCGCCCCACATGCCTGATGTGCTCATCGTGCTGCTCTCTTTAATAACATGTCCGGATTTTGATCAGTCCGGCCTAGTCCTGCTGACTCCCCCGGGCCACAAGACGCAGTCCTTGAAGACGGATAAATCCGGCCGCGTCCGCCTGATCATAGACCTCGTCGGCCTCAAAGGTGGCCATGGCCGGGTTGTACATTGAATACTGGGACTTTCGTCCCAGGGGATAGGCCTGTCCCTTGTACAGCTTCATGCGCACCGTGCCGGTGACCTTGCTCTGTCCGGCGTCGATCATGGCCTGCAGGGCCTCCCGCTCCGGGGCATACCAGTACCCGTTGTAGACCATGGTCGCATACTTCGGGATCAGGCTGTCCCGGAGATGCATGGCCTCCCGGTCCATGCAGATCCCCTCCAGGTCCCTGTGGGCCAGGTGCAGAACCGTTCCCCCGGGCGTCTCGTAGACTCCCCTGGACTTCATGCCCACGAACCTGTTCTCCACCATGTCCACCCGGCCGATGCCATGGGCCCCGGCAATCCGGTTTAAGACCTTGATCACCTCTGCCGGACTGTACGCTTTTCCGTCCACGGCCACCGGATTGCCGGCTTCGAAATCTATTTCCACGATCTGCGGCTGATCAGGTGCCTGTTCCGGGGGCACGGTCAAAACAAAGGTCCCGGGACCGGGCTCCTGCCACGGATCCTCCAGCTCCCCGCCTTCAAAACTTAAATGCAGAAGATTCCGGTCGCAGCTGTACGGTTTTTCCTGGGTCACCGGAACCGGGATGCCGTTTTCCTTTGCGAAGCGGATCAGATCCGTCCTGGAGGCCAGCTCCCATTCCCGCCAGGGGGCGATGGTCCTCAGTTCCGGCGCCAGCCCCATGGCCGCCAGCTCGAACCTGACCTGATCGTTCCCCTTCCCGGTCGCTCCATGGGCCAGGGCCTGGGCCCCTTCCTTGCGGGCCACCTCCACCATGTGCTTGGTTATCAAGGGTCGGGCCAGGGAAGTGCCCAGAAGGTAACGGCCTTCATACACCGCATTGGCCCGGAGGGCGGGAAAGACAAAGTCCCGGGCAAACTCCTCCTGCACATCCAGGATATAGGCCTTGCTCGCCCCGGTGGACTGGGCTTTGTCTTCCAGCCCTGCAAGTTCCTCTTCCTGGCCCAGATCCGCAGTCAACGCGATCACTTCACATTCGTAGGTCTGCTGGATCCATTTCAAAATCACCGAGGTATCCAAGCCTCCGGAGTAGGCCAGGACCACTTTCTCTATACGGGACATGATATCTTTTACTCCTTCATTGGGCTTATACATTCAATGTTCCCGGTTCTCGGTTCACTCGGCTGCGGTCTGTATTCGAGCCGGTCGCATTGGGGAATGGAACTGAGCCCCAAAATCATGCATACACCCATTCCAAAAGGGCCTTTTGCATGTGCAGCCGATTGCCGGCCTGCTCCCAGACCAGGCTGCGCTCCGATTCCAGGACCTCCTCAGAGATCTCCTGTCCCCGGTGGGCGGGCAGGCAATGCAGGACCTTGGCCTCAACCGGGGCCTTCTCCAGCAGCCGGGCATTGATCTGAAAGCCTTCAAAGG
The DNA here is from genome assembly GCF_000620765.1 of Desulfovermiculus halophilus DSM 18834. NCBI lineage: Bacteria > Pseudomonadati > Thermodesulfobacteriota > Desulfovibrionia > Desulfovibrionales > Desulfohalobiaceae > Desulfovermiculus > Desulfovermiculus halophilus. The sequence goes on along the minus strand of NZ_KK211185.1, from coordinate 83,920 downwards.
CCAGGGCCCGCTCCCGTTCCTCCTCTTCCTGCCCCATGGAGAACCAGGCATCGGTGTTGATGTAGTCCGCGTCCCGGACAGCATCTTCCGGATCGTGGCTCAAAACAATATCCGCCCCATCCTCCACGGCCTGTTGAACGAGGCCCTGATCCGGCCCAAACCCTTTGGGGACGGCCATGCGCAGCCGAAAGGGAAGCAGCCTGGCGGCATTGATCCAGGAGTGGGCCATATTGTTTCCGTCTCCGACCCAGGCAATGGTCAGGGAAGAAAAATCCGGGGTATACTCGGATACAGTCAGCAGATCGCTGAGGACCTGGCAGGGATGGAAGGAATCGGAAAGGGCATTGACCACCGGGATATCGGCATGCTGAGTCAGCTCGTTCAAATTTGCCTGGGCGAAAGTGCGCACGATCATTCCATGGGTATACTGGGACAGGCAACGGGCTGTATCCCGCAACGGCTCGCTCCGTCCGAGCTGTGACTCGGACGGGGTCATGAACACAGCCTTCCCGCCCAGTTCATTGACCGCCACCTCAAAGGACACCCTGGTTCGGGTGGACGATTTCTCAAAGACCATGGCCAGGGTCTTGTTTTCCAGCACCCTGGAAACAGTCCGTTCAACCTTCATCTCCCGGCCCCGGTCAATGAGAGCGGGCAGGTCGCTGGCCGGGATATCCAGCAAGGTCAGCACATTGTGGGGCATGCAACCATCTCCTCACGTACGTTGGGCAAACATGCAGCAAAAAACATGGCCGGGCGCAAAGAACGCCGAGTATATGCGCTGCGCTTTATTTGTAAACCCCGCAATCCCGGCTCATTTTCCCCGGGTTTCCTCCAGGGCCCGGGCAATGCACAGCCCGGTCATCTCCTCCATCTCTGGACCGTGTTCGTACCCGCCGAGGTGGAGGACGGCATGAGCGAGCATACGCAGCCAGTATTCCGCCGGCTCCTGGGCATACAGATCAGACTCTCTGTACAGGGCATGGGCCGAAAGCACAATACTGCCGTTCAGCCCGGTCCGTGGATCCATATCCAGGGGAAAGCTCAACACATTGGTCGGTCCGGGCAGTCCCAGGAGGTCCCGGTTTTTCTGGGCCACTTCCCGGTCTGAGGTCACCAGGATCTCGAGGTCTCCCGCCTTCCAGTCGAGTGAATGGAGAATGCATCCGACCATGCGCCTGAGTTCTGCTGCAGAGAAAGCGGTCACCGCCCGGACCTGCGGAAGGATATGAATGCGGATCATCAGGAGGACTCTTTGGACTCCTCGTGCCGGGTATAGGCCTGAACTATTTTGCCCACCAGCTCATGGCGCATGACATCCTGCTCGGAAAAGTACCCGAAATGGATTTCCGGGATCTCCCGCAGCACGTTTTGGGCCTGAACCAGCCCGGAGCCCACTCGGGACGGGAGGTCGATCTGGGTAATGTCTCCGGTCACCACAGCCTTGGAGCCGAACCCAATCCGGGTCAGAAACATCTTCATCTGCTCCGGGGTCGTATTCTGGGCCTCATCCAGGATGACAAATGATCTGTTCAGGGTCCGCCCGCGCATAAAGGCCAGGGGCGCGACCTCGATCACCCCGTTTTCCAGCATGTCCTGGACTCTGCGAAAATCGAGCATCTCATGCAGCGCATCGTACAAAGGACGCAGGTAGGGATTGATCTTTTCCGCCAGGTCCCCGGGCAGAAACCCGAGCTTCTCCCCTGCCTCCAGGGCCGGACGGGTCAGGATCAGCCTCTCCACCTTGCCTTCCAACAGATGGGCCACGGCCATGGCCACCGCGAGATAGGTCTTGCCAGTCCCGGCCGGGCCTATGCCGAAAACCAGCTCCTTCTTCCTGATGGCCTGTAAATAATCGCTTTGAGCCACGGATCGGGGGGTTATGGTCTTTTTGGGCGAGACCGCGAAATGCTGTTCAGCAAAGAGCCTGCCCAGATCGGCCTGAGGGTTGCGGGCCATAAGCCGCACCCCGGCTTCCAGATCCTGCCGTTGCAGACTGTGTCCCAGACGCAGCAGTTCGTATATCTGAACCAGAAAGCGGGCCGCGGTCTGAACGTTCTGCTCCTCCGGACCGGACACAACTGCCTTGGTCCCCCGGGTGTGGACCTGAACATGCAGAGCGTTTCGCAGAAGGGACAGATTCGTTTCCTCCGGACCGAAGAGCTCCCTGGCCAGGTCTGGGTCCTGGAACTCAAGCTCCTTGAGGTATTCCTGACTGGTGTGCATGGGGCCGGATCTATCCTCCTATAGCATTCATGTCCCGCCGGCAGAACGAATCGTCCGCCTGGGCAAACTGCTCCAGCAGCTGTGATCCAAAGGGCTTTTTCCTGCCCGCCGCCTGCAGGACCTTGAGCACGGCCTCCGGACCGTGCTTTGGGGATCGAAGCAGCGGCCGCAGGGAGTACTCCCGGTCGGAAAACAGACAGGTGCGCAGCCGCCCGTCCGCCGTTATCCGAAATCGATTGCACCGGGCGCAAAAATGGTCGGACATGGGCGAGATGAGGCCCAGGCGGCCTCGTCCTTCAGGCAGTCGATACATCCGGGCCGGACCGCTGTGTTCGCCCGGGGCGTGATCCGGCTCCAACACCGTGATTTCCCCGGCCTTGCGGAGAATGTCCTCCGCAGGCCAAAATACGGATGTGCTCCAGGCCGAACAATGGCCTACAGGCATGAATTCAATAAACCGCACATCCACCGGATTGTCCAAGGCCATCCGCAGAAAGTCCGGCAGCTCCTGATCATTGATTCCCTTCAAGGCAACGACATTGACCTTGACCTGGATGCCTTCTTCCAGACAGGCGTCGATTCCCCGCCGAACCCGGGAATAATAATCCCGGCCTGTAATCCGCTGAAACTTGGCCCGGTCCAAAGTATCCAGGGAGACATTCACCCGTTGAAGGCCAGCGGCCCGAAACCGCCTGGCCTCAGGGGCCAACAGGGTGCCGTTGGTGGTCATGCGCAGATCCACCTCCGGATACTGCTCCAGAACCCGTTCCACGAATCGGGTACAATCCCGGCGGACGAGGGGTTCGCCGCCGGTCAGCCGGACCTTGCTCAACCCAAGCCGGCTGGCCAGCCCGATCAGCTGCAGGCATTCTTCATAGGTCAAGATCCGCTGGTGGGGAATAAAGGTGTAATCCGCACAAGTGTTGCAGTAAAAGCAGCGCAGATTGCACCGATCGGTCAGGCTCAATCGTAGATAGCTGATCCTCCGCCCGTGCTGGTCGACCAGGGAACCGGGCAGGGGGGTGCTGTATTTAGTGTCCATGGGTGTATCCAAATTCAATGTTCACGATCAGAATGGCCCTTCTTCCGGCAGGAGAGGCGAGGTCTGACCCTTGAAAAAACCTGCCGTGCAGAGTAGAACGTGCCCAGGAGCCCGTATGCGCCTAAAGGACTTGAAAGATCTTCCCCGAATCGAGGATCGGCCGAAACAAGGCCGCAGTCAGGGGCAGGGCGCACCCCAGCAGTCCGAACCAGATACATCCCGATCCGGCGACTCTCAGCCCCGGGAGACGGAGACTGACGCCTTTCTGCAGGCCATGCAGGGGGTGGAGCCCTTAAAGGACAATGGCCGCGGCCGCAAGGTCTCGCCCAGGAAAGTCCCCCCCAGCGCCGCGGCCGCCTCTGAAGGGGAAAAAGGAAAAAAATATCTGCAGGACCTGGTCCAGGGCAAGGTAGAGTTCGACATCCAGTTCACGGACGAATACCTGCAAGGGGCTGTACACGGCCTGAACCAGCGAACTTTGCGGCAGCTCCAAAACGGAGAGTTCAGCCCGGAGGCCCATCTGGACCTGCACGGCCTGAATGTGGACGACGCCCAAAGCCTCCTGCTGCACTTCATCAGAGAAAGCTACTTGGCCGGGAAACGATGCCTGCTGGTTATTCCCGGACGGGGAAAGAACTCGCCGGCTGGACGAGGCGTGCTCCGGGAGCAGATCCAATACTGGCTGATCCGCGATCCCTGCAAGCGGGTCATTCTGGCCTTTACTACTGCCCAACCCCAGCACGGCGGTGCCGGAGCCCTGTATATCCTGCTCCGGAAGTACAAGAAAAGCCGGGGCAAGATATTCTGGGACCGTTTGACCTCAAACCATGATATTTAAACCATCTACAGACAATTATCAACTCGGAGATAATCAATGGGTTTCTTCAGCAAGATCAAGAAACTCTGGAAAACGGACCAGGAAGCCGCACCCCAGGAGTCTGCTAACGAGGCCCAGGACGTAGCCGCCCAGGCCAGCCCGGCTGCCCCCCAGGCCGAGCTCCAGTGGCAGAATGATCTGCTCTCTGATCTGCAGCAGGCTGAACCAAGGCTCAGCGTCTGGCTTGAACACATAGTCAAGGATGTGCACCGGGCCGACCAGACCCTGTGGGACCGTCTGCATTTTTTGTTTCAATGCCTGGAAGTACCTGACCCCGAAGCCCGGGACTTCATCCGCAGTTTCCGGCACTGGCTGGAGGAGATGGACTACGAGCGGGTGGAGGAGTTCCGCTCCGAGCTGCAGTACCGCCTGGCCCTGGCCCTGGACCTGGAAGACGAGGAGGACGAGAGGAGCCGCCTGTTCATCAAGCTCAGCCAGGGCCTGTCCAAGACCAAGGAGCAGCTGTCCAAGCAGGTGGACTCTTTGCTCAACCGAAGCTCGGAGTTCGATTCCCGGTTCTGGGAGGAACTGGAGGAGATTCTGGTCATGGCCGACGTGGGGATGCAGACCACGTCCAAGCTCATTGAACGCATGCAATCCAGGGTACGGGAAAGCAGGCCCCAGAGCAGCGATGAGTTCAAAGCCCTGTTCTCCGAAGAGCTGGCCGCCCTCTTTCCACCCCAGCCCAAGCGGATCAAACCTGAGCCACCCGAGGTTTGGCTTATGGTCGGGGTCAACGGGGTGGGCAAGACCACAACCATAGCCAAGCTGGCCCACAGGGCGCAGATGCAGGGGCGCAAGGTCCTGATCGCGGCCGGAGACACCTTTCGGGCCGCGGCCATAGAGCAGCTGGAAATCTGGTCCCAGCGGGTGGGAACCGGATTTTACGCCAAGACGGCCCATTCCGATCCGGCGGCTGTGGCCTGGGAAGCCCTGGACCTGGCCTGTGCGGAAGAATACGACCTGCTTATAGTGGACACCGCCGGCCGTCTGCACACCAAGCGGGATCTTATGGACGAACTGATCAAGATCCGCCGGGTACTGAACAAGAAGCACCAGGGCGCTCCCCACCGGACCATGCTGGTCCTGGACGCCACCACGGGACAAAACGCCCTGTCCCAGACCAAGCTGTTTCAGGAAGGGGTCAATGTGGACGAGATCATTTTGACCAAACTGGACGGCACTGCCAAGGGCGGGGTGATCTTGAGCATCGCCTCCGAATACCGGCTGCCGATCACCTTTGTCGGACTGGGGGAAAAGATGGAGGATCTGCGGCCCTTCTCGCCTCAGGACTTCGCCCGGGCCCTGCTCGCATAGGCGGGGAACAGGCCATGGAGTACACCCCGGGTGCAGAATGTTCTAACAGGGCGCACTCGTTGCTGCGTTCACCCTTTCAAGATCAGGGTTCCCGACCTCTTACCAACCGACATGCCCGAAGCGGGCACGATTTCGATACCGATACCGACTGGCAGTGGTTACCCAATCGGATCCTGACAACTATTAACGAATAATTCATAACAGCTTTTCATACCAAAGGCCTCGACAAGTACGGGGTGTCTTCTGCCCCCCGACTCCCGTCTCCTGACTCCCGACTCCCGACTCCGGACTCCTGACTCCCGACCGCTGACCCCTCACTCCTGCTTTTGCAGGCAGAAATCGATGACGAAACAGATATGCTCCCGCATCATCTCCTGGGCCTTTTCGGAATCGTGCTCCTTGATCCCCTGCAGGATCTGAAAATGCTGCTGTCCCATCTGCTCCAGATTTCCAGCCTCTGAGAGATAGAACCGGCTTTCCTTGATCCCCTGAAAAAGCAGCTCGTAAAAGCTGCGCATCAAGTAGATCTGAGCCGGGTTTTTCGTCGCGTAGGCAACAGTCATGTGAAAGGCCACATCTTCTTCCGAGCCTACTTCCCCTTCACTGACTCTGGACAGCATGTCCTGCACGCACATTTCCAGGGCGTGAACATCTTTGCCTGTAGCTCTCCTGGCAGCCATGGACGCGGCCTGTACTTCCAGCCCCAGCCTGACTTCCAGCAGATCCACCAAAGTGACCTCCTCTCCTTCCAGAACAGTGCGCAGCGGATTCTGATCATATCTGGCTTCCCTGCTGCGGACAAAAGTCCCTTGCCCTTGTCGTTGTTCTATAAGCCCGACATGGATCAGCTTGTCCATGGCCGCCTTGAGCGAAGGACGGCTGACATGAAAGGCTGCTGCCAGCTCCCGCTCCGGTGGGAGCTTTTCTCCAGGCTTGAGCTGTCCGCGATAGATGGAATCGCGGAGTTGCTCAAAGATCTGATCCGAAAGCCGTTTGGGTTTAATCGGCTTGAGCAGCACATCCATTTCCATTTCGTTCCTCTGCTGTTCCGGTTCAGGGCCGCACCCCATGCATGCCCTGCAAATGGCCTAGCCATATTCCCACATGGTTCGAGCAAGCCTGCAATAAGCCTCTTTGGTCCCCTGCAGCATGCCCAGCATAACTGAACTGTCATGGACAGTACCACCAAACACAGCCCACGCCAAGCGTATTTCACCCTGATTCACCGAAATTCTCTCTGCCCAACAAGCCAAGATCCTTGCCTTCTTTCTGTCCTCGCCCAGTACTTTCCATCCAATCAAGCAAAAATCTGCCGACCCCCATTGACAAACAAAATTTAAAAAGTCTATTGGTAAGACCAATAAATGTATACCTGATGTCTAAACACTGTTTTCAGGTGTTTCTCAGCGAAAACAAAGGCTCGAGACGAAACCGCCACGGAGAGTAGGACAATATAGTATTTGGTTTGACCTTTTCAAACAAGGAGAGCCCTTATGTCTGTTGGTTTCCTGGGAATACTGGCTTTTGTTCCCATCCTGGTCGCATTGGTCCTCATGGTCGGATTTCGCTGGCCGGCAACCCGAGCCATGCCTCTGGCCTGGCTGACGGCAGCGATCCTGGCCGCAGCGGTCTGGCAGATGGACATCACCCTCGTGCTGGCCTCCACCCTGCAGGGATTCGCCAGCGCGGTGACCGTCCTGCTCATTGTTTTCGGCGCCCTGCTTATCCTGTACACCCTGTCCGAGAGCGGAGGCATGGAAACAATCAATTACGGTTTCCACGGGATCAGCACGGACAGACGGGTTCAAGCCATTATCATCGCCTTTGTCTTTGCCGCCTTCTTGGAGGGCGCAGCAGGGTTCGGAACTCCGGCCGCCATTGCCGCCCCCCTGCTCCTGAGCCTGGGATTTCCGCCCCTGGCCGCTGTCCTGGTCGCCCTGATTCTCAACTCCGTGCCGGTCACCTTCGGCGCGGTCGGCACCCCCATCTGGTTCGGACTCAAGAATCTGGAAGGCAAAATCAACGAAGCAGTTGTCTCCTCCGCTCACCAGCTCGGTTTTTCCAACATCGACGGCTTCTACATGCTCATCGGCAAATGGGCGGCTGTTTTTCATTCGGTCATGGCCTTTCTCCTGCCCCTGTTCGTGATCTGCTTTTTGACCCGGTTCTTCGGCCAGAACCGATCCTGGAAAGAAGGCCTGGGGGCCTGGAAGTTTTCCCTGGTCGCATCCCTGGTCTTTGTCATTCCCTACGTGGGCTCGGCCTTCCTTTTTGGAGAGGAATTCCCTGCCCTGCTCGGAGGACTGATCGGGACCGGAGCCGTGATCTGGATCGCCCGCAGGAAGCTCTTTCTCCCCGAACAGACCTGGGACTTCGGCCCCCAGTCCCAATGGGACAGCTCCTGGACCGGGGAGATCTCCACAGCCAAAGACATCAACTTCCAGTGCTGCATGAGCCAGTTCCGGGCCTGGCTGCCGTACATTCTGGTCGGCCTCATCCTGGTGTTGACCAGGGTTAAATTCCTTCCTTTCGGGGAGATGGTCAAATCCCTGCAATTCACCATCCCCGACATCCTTGGCCAGGAGGGGGTCACCTATTCCCTGCGGCCACTGTACAATCCGGGAGTCATCCCCTTCATTCTGGTGGCCGTTCTGACCATCCCCCTGCACGGCATGAGCGGAGCCAAGGTGAAAAAGGCCTGGGGAACGGCCTTCAAGCGGATGAAGAATCCGACCATCGCCCTGCTTTTCGCCGTGGCTCTGGTCCAGATATTCAAGAACTCCGCCATGAATCCCTCTGATTATGCCTCAATGCCCCTGGCCATGGCCCAGGCAGTGGCCTCGGTCGCCGGCGCTTCCTGGCCCTTCTTCGCCGCCTTCATCGGGGCCCTGGGCTCCTTTATCACCGGCAGCAACACGGTGTCCGACCTCCTCTTTGCCGACTTTCAGTACGGCATTGCGTCAACCCTGGAACTCCCCCGGCAGATCATCGTCGCTCTGCAGGCGGTTGGCGGAGCCATGGGCAATATGGTCTGCATCCACAACATTGTCGCCGCCTCGGCTACTGTCGGTCTGGTCGGCGTTGAAGGCCTGATCCTGAGGCGAAACGTCCTTCCCCTGATCCTGTACGGGGCTGTGGTCGGAATCATGGGACTGCTCTTTTCCTATGTCTTCTTCCCGACCATTTTTTAAACACTACAACGAAAGATATAAGCCACATGCCGTTTTCATCGTTTCACTATTGCCCGGCCCTAATCGCGGAATACATCGCAACCACGCGGGACGCGTGGCTCATCACGCGAAACGCGTGACAATCCAGTGGAAAGCCTTTGTAGCTTATTGTCAAAATGCCTGGATTCCCGCTTGCGCGAAAATGATGGAAGAACGAAGTTTCGTTGTAGTGTTCAACACCAGACAGAGATTCCTGAAATGCGCCGGCCATCTCCTGGCCATGGCCGGCGCCTATCCATGGAGCATGGAATATGGCATCATCCAGCCTGATCAAAGAGTTCCAGTCCCTTCTGGGGGCGGAGAACGTAATGACCGAGGAGGCCGACCGACAGGTCTATGCCTATGACTCGGCCGTTTTGGACCCCGTGATCCCGGAGCTGGTCGTACGGCCCACAACCAGCGAGGCCCTGGGTCATGCGGTTCGTCTGTGCAACGAGAATCAGCTCCCTCTGACCGTTCGCGGTTCAGGGACAAACTTAAGCGGCGGGACCATCCCCAGCAAGAAAAACGGGGTGGTCGTGGTCACCAACGGGCTGAACAAAATCCTGGAGATCAACACCGAAGATCTCTACGCCCGGGTCCAGCCCGGTGCGATCACCGCCCCTTTTGCCCAGGCCGTGGCCGAAAAGGGGCTTTTTTATCCTCCGGACCCGGGCAGTCAGAGCGTATCCACCCTGGGCGGCAACGTGGCCGAGAACGCTGGCGGGCTGCGGGGTCTGAAGTACGGGGTGACCAAGGACTACGTCATGGGGGTGGATTTCTTCGATGTGAACGGGCAGCTGATCCAATCCGGAGGACGGACCGTGAAATGCGTCACCGGCCTGAATCTGCCAGGGCTGATGGTCGGCTCCGAAGGGACCCTGGGCGTCTTCAACGAGATTACGTTCAAGCTCATCCCTCCGCCCCAGGCCAGTCAGGCCATGATGGCCGTCTTTGATTCCGTGGACAAGGCCTCGGAGGCGGTCTCGGCCATCATCGCCCACAAGATCGTGCCCTGCACCCTGGAGTTTTTGGATCAGTTCACTATCCGGACCGTTGAGGAGTTCCGACATGCAGGCCTGCCCACAGAAGCCAAGGCCTTGCTGCTCATTGAGGTGGACGGTCATCCGGTCCAGGTGGAGGAGGAAGCTGAAAAAGTCCGGGACCTGTGCACCAAACTGGGAGCCACCCAGATTCAAGTCGCCGGCACCCAGGCCGAGAAAGACGCCATATGGCAGGCCCGCCGGGACGCCCTGCCCGCCCTGGCCCGGCTCAAGCCGACCACGGTCCTGGAGGACGCCACAGTACCCCGGAGCAAGATCCCGGCCATGATCCGGGCCATCGGGGATATCGGAACCAAGTATGATCTAACCATCGGCACTTTCGGCCATGCCGGGGACGGCAACCTGCATCCGACCATTCTCACCGACCGGAGGGACAAGGCTGAGTTCGAACGGGTGGATCAGGCCATTGAAGAGATCTTCAACACCGCCCTGGATCTGGGAGGGACCTTGTCCGGGGAGCACGGCATCGGATTGGCCAAACGCCACTTCATGGCCAAGGAGGTCACTGCCGCCACCCTGAATTACTCCCGCAAACTGAAAAAAGCCCTGGATCCGAATGAAATCCTCAATCCGGGCAAGATCATCGGGGGCTGATATGGCCGATATCCACGAACTGGCCAAGAGCCTGCAAAAGCTCGACGATCAGATGGTGACCTGCATGAAGTGCGGGATGTGCCAGGCGGCATGCCCCTTGTATGCTCAGACCGGTCGGGAAACCGACGTCGCCCGGGGCAAGATCGCTCTGGTCGAGAACCTGGCCGGAGAGATCCTGCGCGACCCGCAGGCGGTCAAGGAACGTCTGGACCGCTGTCTGCTCTGCGGGTCCTGTGCAGCAAGCTGCCCCAGCGGGGTCAAGGTCTTGGACATCTTTCTCCAGGCCCGGGCCGTCATCACCGGCTACCTGGGGCTTTCCCCGGCCAAAAGGGCCGTTTTCCGGGGCATGCTGGCCAATCCCACCCTGTTCAATGCGGTTCTGGACCTGGCCCCCAAATTCCAGAAGATGTTCGCCAAGCCGGTCAGCGAGACCCTGGGGACCTCCTGCGCCAGATTCGTGTCCCCCCTGTTGGGGGACCGTCACTTTCTGCCCTTGGCCAAGACCTCCTGGCACAAAAAGATGGGGGAAGTGGACACCCCCAGAGGCCAAAGCGGCCTGAAGATCGCCTTTTATCCCGGCTGCCTGGTGGACAAGGTTTTCCCCAGGGTAGCCGAGGCGGCGTTCTCGGTCCTTGAGCACTTCGGGGTGGGTGTCTATATGCCCTCCAGACAAGTCTGCTGCGGGATTCCCGCCCTGTCCTCCGGAGACCGGAAGACATACGACCGCCTGGTCCGGGACAACCTGGACCTCTTCGCCGGCCGGGAGGTGGACTGCCTGATCACTCCCTGCGCCACCTGCACCGCGACCATCAAAAAGATCTGGCCCTTGATGGCCGAGGACTACCCGGAGCGGGACCGGGAACGAATCCAGGCCCTGGCCGACAAAACCATGGATATCTGCCAGTTCATAGCCGGCTCCTTTGCCCCCGGGCCTGTCCAGAAAGCACAATCCGAAACAGAGACGGTCACCTATCACGACCCCTGTCACCTGAAGAAATCCCTTGGTCTGGCCGCAGAGCCCAGGTCCCTGATTTCCGCAGCTCCTGGATTCGAACTTGTTGAGATGGCCGATGCCGACCGCTGCTGCGGCATGGGGGGGAGCTTCAACCTCCAGCACTATGAGCTGTCCGCAAAGATAGGAGAGGTCAAGCGGCAATCCATCCTGCAGACGAAAGCGGATACGGTGGCCACCTGCTGTCCGGCCTGCATGATGCAGATAACCGACCTCTTGTCCAAGGCTGGCGCCGATATCCGGGTCAAGCACGTTATAGAAATCTACGCCCAGGGCATCCGGGCCGACACGGGCTCTGCCCGGAATCCGGGCCAAGCATAAGGAGCGGACATGGATCCAGAACACCCGTCGTACCTGCAGACCTTCGTGGAAAAGGCTGAAGCCTCCGCCGCTCAGGTGATCCGGGTCCCTGACCTGGAGCAGGCCCTGGACCAGGTGGTTCAGAGCTGCGCAGCCAAGCAAGCCTGCACCCCGCTGGCCACCGGATGCGAGCAGGATCTGTCCGAAGCCGCGGCTGATCTCTGCTCTCTCAAGGACTGGTCCAAGATCATGGCCGCCCCCGGGCTCGCCCCCCGGGATCTGGAGGCACTGACCTCTCGGTGCAAAAAGGAGTCCATCAAGCTTATCCAGACCGGACTCCGCTCCCACCTCGGAGGCATAGATGTGGGCTTGACCTGGGCGGAGTACGGCATTGCCGAGACCGGAACCGCGGTCCTGAACTCCAGTCTGGAGGACGTCCGCCTGGCCGGGATGATCAGCGAGATCCACGCCGTTCTTCTTCCGGCGACAGGGATTGTGCCTGATACTGCGGCATTGAACCAGGCCCTGGCCGCGGATTTCGGCAAACCGCCCAATTACACTTCATTTATTACCGGCCCCAGCCGGACCGCGGACATCGAGCGGGTTTTGACCCTGGGTGTACACGGGCCGCTGGACGTGCACATCTACATTATCGAGGATAATGCATAGGACTCTTCGACAAGCAGTGACCTGCACCTGAGTGCCGGGAGGGGGCAGCCCCCCCCTTGGTGGGGTTTAGAAAATACCGGGCCGAAAGTGGGCACACAGAAGAGATGGCAAACTCCAAAAATCCACAGGCTACGTCGAAGAACCAAAAATAGCCTGTAAAGGATATCTATTATGCAGACAGCCGACACGCTCAAAGAATACCGCAAGGAGCTGAAACAGGCTCTGGATCAGGAGTTTCAACGCCAGGCCCTGGATAACTTCGCTCGGGCCTATCCAACCGGGAGGACCAAGGCCTTTGCCGGCAGGGACGTCTCGGAACTGGTTGCCGATATCGGCCGGCGCAAGGACTGGGCAGTGCAGCATATGGACGAGCTCTTCGCTCAGTTCAAGGCCCAGGCCGAAGCGGCCGGGGTGCACGTTCATCTTGCGGCCACGGACCGGGAGGCCAACGAGATCATCGCCCGCATTGCCCGAAAGTCCAAGTGCACCAACATCGTCAAGTCCAAGTCCATGACTGCGGAGGAGACCCTGCTCAACCATGCCTTGGAAGAAAACGGGCTGACGGTGACCGAGACCGACCTGGGCGAATGGATCATCCAGCTTCGGAACGAGGGTCCCTCGCACATGGTCATGCCGGCCATCCATCTCTCCCGGGACGAGGTCAGCCGCCTGTTCACCGAGGTAACCGGCAGGGAGCAGGGCACGGACATCGAATCCCTGGTCAAGGTGGCCAGGCGGGAGCTCAGACAGCGTTTTGTGGATGCGGACATGGGCATCAGCGGGGCCAACTTCGCTATAGCCGAGAGCGGGACCCTGGGGCTGGTGACCAATGAAGGAAACGGGCGACTGGTGACCACCCTGCCTCGGGTCCATGTCGCCCTGCTGGGCCTGGACAAGCTTCTGCCCAGCCTGGACGACGCCCTGACCATTCTACAGGGGTTGCCCAGAAACGCCACCGGCCAGGCTATCACCTCCTATGTGACCTGGATCACCGGGGCCGTGGAATGCGCCCCCGGACCTGAGGGCCGCAAAGAGATACACGTGGTCTTTCTGGACAACGGGCGCAGAGCCTTGGCCCAGGATCCGATCTTTTCCCAGGCCCTGCGCTGTGTGCGCTGCGGGGCCTGCGCCAATGTCTGCCCCATCTACCGTCTTGTCGGCGGACACCGGTACGGACATATCTATATCGGAGCCATCGGCCTGATCCTGACCTATTTCTTCCACGGCCTGAAGGCGGACGCCAATCTGGTTCAGAACTGCCTGAACTGTCAGGCCTGCAAGGATGTCTGCGTGGCTGGCATCGACCTGCCCCGCCTGATCAAGGAAGTCCAGGTCCTGATTCAGAGCCAGGGCAAAAAGCCCCTGATCAATACCGCCGCCGCCCATGTCCTCACCCATCGCCGGCTGTTCCACACCATGCTCCGGGCCGGAAAGCTGGGTCAGAAGCCGGTCCAGAAAGGGCCCTTTCTCCGCCATTTGCCCCATTTTCTTTTGGCTGAGGAATACGACTTCAAAGCCCTGCCCGCCCTGGCCCCCAAGGCGTTCCGGGACCAGTGGCCCAAGCTGGACACCGCGGTTTCCCATCCCAAATATAAAGTGGGGCTGTTTACCGGTTGCCTGCAGGACTTCGTCTACCCCGAGCAGCTGGTCCAGGCGGTGGAGTTCCTCACCCGCCACGGGGTGGAGGTCAGCTTTGCCCGGGACCAGGGCTGCTGCGGCCTTCCTCTGCTTATGCTCGGGGAGAAAGAGGCCGCCGCTCAGGTCGCCAGGCATAATATACATGCCGTTGATCCCAACGAAGTGGACTTTATTTTGACCTTGTGCGCCTCGTGTGGCTCCCATCTGCAGGAAAACTATCCCCTGCTTCTGGACCAGGAGTCCGGCCTCCGGGTCAAGGCCCGCCAGTTCGGGGATAAGATCATCGACTTCAGCTCCTTTGTGCACACCTATCTGCGGCCTGCAAAGGCCATGTTCCAAAACACCGGGGTCCGCACCGCCTACCATGCTCCCTGCCACCTGTGCCGGGGCATGGGAGTCACCCACGGTCCGCGTGAGCTGCTCCAGCAGGCGGGCCTTGAGTACGTCTCCACTCCGGAGGAAGAGACCTGCTGCGGCCTGGGCGGGACCTACTCCCTCAAGTTCCCCGAGGTGTCCGGGGAGATAGTGAACACCAAGCTGCACAGGCTGGAACAGGAAGGGGTCCGCATCCTGGCCACGGACTGTCCCGGGTGTATCATGCAGCTGCGGGGAACGGCAGCCAGGCGGCAGGGCAAGCTGGAGGTCCTGCACACAGTGGAGGCATTGACCCGCCAAATGCGCTAATACGGCCTGTACATTGACCTTGGTACATTTTGGCATTAGTATGCCGGCCTGAAAATACAAACGGATCCAACGGATCCACCACATCAGTCAGGAGTATGCTATGGGCAAAAAGACGCAAACCATTGATGGGAACACCGCCGCCTCGCATGTCGCCTATGCGTTGAGCGACGTAGCGGCCTTGTATCCCATCACCCCTTCGACCTCCATGGGCGAAGTGGCCGACGAATGGGCCTCTCAAGGCCGCAAGAACATCTTCGGGCAAACGGTGTCCATCCGGGAGTTGCAGTCTGAAGCCGGAGCCGCCGGGGCAGTCCACGGCAGCTTGGCCGCCGGGGCCTTGACCTCCACCTTCACCGCCTCCCAGGGCCTGCTGCTCATGATCCCCAATCTGTACAAGATTGCCGGCGAGCTGCTGCCAGGTGTCTTTCACGTTTCCGCCCGGGCCGTTGCAACCCATGCCTTGTCCATCTTTGGCGACCACTCCGACGTCATGGCTTGCCGCCAGATCGGAACCGCCCTGCTATCCGGCGCCTCGGTCCAGGAAGTCATGGACCTGGCCCTGGTTTCCCACCTAAGCTCCATTCAGGGCAGCCTGCCGTTTATCAATTTCTTTGACGGCTTCCGGACCTCCAGCGAGATCCAGAAGGTGGAACTGATAGATTACGACGCCATGGCCGAGCTGGTCGATTACGAGGCAATTGAAGAGTTCCGCTCCAGGGCCATGAATCCCGAGCATCCCCACCTTAGGGGCACGAATCAGAACCCGGACATCTTCTTTCAGAACCGGGAAGCGGCCAACCTGTTCTACGAACAGCTTCCGGCCATCGTCGAAGACAATATGAAAAAGGTGTCCAAGCTCACCGGCCGCCAGTACAAGCTTTTCGACTATGTGGGCCACCCGGATGCCAGCCGGGTCGTGGTCTCCATGGGTTCCTCCTGCGACACTATTGAGGAAGTGGTCCGCCACTTGAATAAACAGAATGAAAAGGTCGGTCTGATCAAGGTCCGCCTATACCGTCCTTTCGTTCCCGAGGCCTTTCTGCGGGTCCTTCCGGCCTCCGCCGAACGAATCACCGTCCTGGACCGGACCAAGGAACCCGGGGCGCTGGGCGATCCTCTGTATCAGGATATAAGCACCACTTTCATGGAGCGGGAAGAGATCCCCGTGCTCAGTGCCGGCCGCTACGGCCTGGGCTCCAAGGAGTTCACCCCGGCCATGGTCAAGGCAGTCTTCGACAATATGACCTCTGCCGGACCGAAAAAGCACTTCACCGTGGGCATCACCGACGACGTGACCCGCAGCTCCCTGGACGTGGATCCCTCCTTTGCCGACACCACGCCCGAAGGCACTGTCCAGTGCAAGTTCTGGGGTCTGGGCTCAGACGGGACCGTGGGCGCCAACAAAAGCGCGATCAAGATCATCGGGGACAACACAGAGCTCTATGCCCAGGGCTATTTTTCCTACGACGCCAAGAAGTCCGGCGGGTACACCGTCTCCCATCTCCGGTTCGGCAAAGAGCCCATCCAGTCCACCTACCTGGTCAATGCCGCCGACTACGTGGCCTGCCATCAGCCGGCGTACGTCAACCAATACGACGTCCTGGAAGGGATCAAGGACGGCGGGACCTTCGTCCTCAACTCCCCCTGGACCTCGGTCCAGGCCCTGGAGGAGAACCTGCCCGCATCCATGAAACGGTCCATCGCCCAGAAGAACCTCAAGTTCTATACCATCGACGCGGTGAAGATCGCCTCCGATGTCGGCCTGGGCGGACGGATCAACATGATCATGCAGACCGCCTTCTTCAAGCTGGCGGAGGTTTTGCCCTTTGAAACCGCCATGGACCTGCTCAAGGACTCCATCCGCAAGACGTACGGCAAGAAGGGCGACAAAGTGGTCAACATGAACATTTCAGCTGTTGATCAGTCCATAGAAAACATCGTGCCCATCGAGTATCCGTCCTCCTGGGCCGAAGCCACGGACACGCCTCTGGCCCATGCCGACGAACCGGAGTTCGTCCAGAACGTGATGCGGCCCATCCTGTCCCTGAAGGGGGATGAGCTCCCGGTCAGCGCCTTTGAGCCGGACGGGACCCTGCCTGTCGGGACCAGCAAATACGAAAAACGCGGCGTGGCCATCAATGTTCCGGAATGGATCCCGGAAAACTGCATTCAGTGCAATCAGTGCGCCTTTGTCTGCCCCCACGCAGCCATTATCCCGGTCCTGCTCACCGAGGAGGAACGCCAGAACGCTCCAGAGGGCTTTGCAACTATTGAGGGCAAAGGCAAGGACCTCAAGGGCTATCACCTGCGCATCCAGGTCAATCCTCTGGACTGCCAGGGATGCGGAAACTGTGCGGACATCTGTCCGGCCAAGGACAAGGCCCTGGTCATGAAGCCCCTGCACACCCAGACCAAGGAGCAGGTTCCCAACTACGACTTCTCCACCACGGTCAGCTTCAAGGACGACATCATGTCCCGCAACTCGGTCAAGGGCTCGCAGCTCCATCAGCCTCTTCTTGAGTTCTCCGGGGCCTGTGCCGGATGCGGAGAGACTCCGTACGTCAAGCTGTTGACCCAGCTTTTCGGAGAGCGGATGCTCATTGCCAACGCCACTGGCTGCACCTCCATCTGGGGTGGAACGGCTCCCTCCGTACCCTATTGCACGAACAAGGAAGGGCACGGTCCGACCTGGGGCAACTCCCTGTTTGAAGACTCGGCTGAGTTCGGCTACGGCATCCTCCTTGGGGTCACCCAGCGCAGAAACAAGCTGGCCGACCTGGTCCGCCAGGCCGTTGAGACCGATATCCCGCAGGAGCTCAAGGAGGCCATGACCAAGTGGCTGGAGCACAAGGATGAGGCCGAGGGTTCGAAAAAATACGGGGACCTGGTCAAGCAGTTGCTGATCCAGACCCCTCCCACCCCGCTTTTGGATGAGATCTGGGGGCTTGAGGACATGCTGACCAAAAAGTCTGTCTGGTCCTTCGGCGGCGACGGATGGGCCTACGACATCGGCTACGGCGGCGTGGACCACGTCCTGGCCTCCGGCGAGGACATAAACATCCTGGTCCTGGACACCGAGGTCTACTCCAACACCGGCGGCCAGGCCTCCAAGGCCACGCCCATGGGCTCCATCGCCAAGTTTGCCGCCTCAGGCAAGAAGACGATCAAGAAAGACATGGGCCGGATGCTCATGACCTACGGCTACGTCTACGTCGCCTCCGTATCCATGGGGGCCAACAAGCAACAGCTGATGAAGGCCTTTACCGAGGCCGAGGCCTATCCGGGTCCGTCCATCATCTTCTGCTACGCCCCGTGCATCAACCAAGGAATCAAGAAGGGCATGGGCAAGAGTCAGGAGGAAGAAAAGCTGGCGGTTCAGAGCGGCTATTGGCCCTTGTACCGGTACAACCCGCTTCTGTCCCGGGAAGGGAAAAACCCCTTCACCTTGGATTCCAAGGCCCCGGACGGGACCCTGCAGGAGTTCTTGAGCGGAGAAAACCGCTACAACCTCTTGGAGCGGACCTTCCCGGAAGAGTCCAAGGTCCTGCGGGCCCAGATCGAGGTGGATATCAACGAGCGGTACGAGATCCTGCGCCGGATGGCCAACGAAGAGCCGATCCAGGTCTCCTCCCCTTCCCCGGAGAGCTCCGGAGGCGGAGAGGGCCAGGATACGGAGCACTGCCAGATCAAAGACGTCCCGGAGCAGTCCAGGCCTGATTCAGGGGAAGCCTGCGACGACGGACGGGCAAGCTCATAGCGCGCCCAGACGTCTGAGATGAACGAGACTGTCCAAGGGGAAGGCCGCCGGCCTTCCCCTTTTCTTTTTCCAGCTTGAAAAACCAATGACAAAACAGGCATGAGCGGATAGAATGCATCTGCGTCATTCATTCCCGTCTCGCATTTACACCCTGTGTGCTCTGACACAGAGTGCGGGCAGGAAAAAAGGAGGAAAGAATGCCTGGACTGTATATCGGCTCAACGTCTGGATTCGCCGGAAAGAATCTCCTGGCCATGGCCCTGGGCTCCAAGTTTCAAGCTCAGGGATACCGTGTGGGCTATATGAAGCCCATCGGAACCCTGCCCCGGGATATGGAGAACAGGATGGGCGACGAAGATGCCTTTTTCATTCAGGACGCTCTGGGGCTGAGCCAGGACCTGGAGCTGGTTACCCCTGTTCTGGTCACTGAAGAGTTGCGCGAACAGGCATTCAGCCAAGGATGTCCGGACCTGCTGAGCAAGATCGTCTCCGCCTATTCCACCTTGAGCCGGGAAGTGGACATTATGCTCATCTGCGGCTCGGGCAGCTTTCTGCACGCCGGGAAGTACTGCAACGTGGCCGGTCTGGATGTAGCCAAATCCCTGGGGGCCAAGGTTCTACTCATCGACCGCTTTATCAAAGAGTTCTATTACGACTACATCATCAGCGCCAAGGAGCTGGTGGGAACGGACATGATCGGGGCAGTCTTTAACTGCGTTCCCGAGCCCCAGATGAAGGAAGTCCGGGACCAGATAGCCCCCATGCTGGAGCGCAAGGGCATTCCGGTGCTCGGATCCATCCCAGAAGACAACCTGCTCAATGCCATCCGGGTCGGCGATCTGGCCCAGCGCCTGGGGGGCAAGATTATTTCCGTCCCCGGCAAGCAGGACTCCATCGTCGAAAACTTCCTCATCGGGACCATGCAGGTGGAAAATTTCATGCTCCACTTCAAAAAACGGAGAAACTCCGCCGTCCTGGTCGGAGGGGACAGATCCGACCTGCAGCTCGTGGCCCTGGAAGGCAAATGCCCCTGCTTGATCCTGACCGGGAACCTGTATCCCAACGACATCATTCTTTCCAGGTCCGAGGTCCTGGGGGTGCCCCTGATTGTGGTCAAAGACGATACCTACACCGTCGCCAAGCGGATGGAGACGATCCTGGAGAGCAGCAAGCTTCGGGACACGGTCAAGATCAAGCACGGGATCGATCTGGTCAACTCCATCCTCGACTATCACACCATCACCACTGCTTTGGGCATTCGCGATTCCTAGCTGCGTGGCATGCCCCCAGAGGCTTCCAGATACGACTCAACTGCAAAAAGTCGAAGACTAGGGTTAAACGCACAAATTAAAATTTGCAACCATTTGATTTCACTTAAAACTCTCAACTTAAAACTTAACACTGCCTGCAAAAACATATTTTTTGCAGGCGCATCAGATAACACACCCCCCCTGAGAGTACGGGCTTATGGTTCTTTGATGCCGACTGTGAAATTGTAAAGTTTGCCGTATATTTTGTGTGTCCAGGACCCGGGCTTATAATCCCGGGTCCTGTTGTAGAGTACGTCCTTCCAGTTCCAGAAGAAGCCTCTTGCGCCACACACCGCTTCCATAGCCCACCAGCCGGCCGTTGCGTCCGATGACCCGATGACAGGGGATGACAATCGGCACCGGGTTCGTGTTGTTTGCCCCGCCTACTGCCCGGCAGGCCCGGGGATTGCCTATACTGGCGGCTATATCTGCGTAGGAGGCTGTATGTCCGTACGGAATCTCCTGCAAAGCCTGCCAGACCTGAAGCTGAAAGGGCGTGCCCTGAATATCCAGGGGGACGGCGAACTTGGTCCGCTCCCCGCGCAGATACTCCAGAAGCTGTTTTCTGGCCTCCTGCATATACCCCGGGCCCGGGGCATTCCGGGCTGGAGGGGAAGTGGACTGAAATGTTATTTTGCTCAGCCCGTTCCGGGTCCCGGTCAACACGATGCATCCCAGGGGACTGTCCACATGACACATATAGCCGGTCATTTCTCCAAACCTCTCCCGGAGTGACCACCCACCTGATTTCGCCTGACTCCTTGAAACTCTTACCTTTCTAAAAAAAATTGGGCTCCTGGACACAGAAAGTGGAATTGCCTACATAAGAGTTTGCCGTCTCTTCTGTGTGCCGTGAGCGGCAGGCCCGTACATTTTCTTGGTCCCGCCAAAAGGGGGAAACCCGGCACTCACGTGCATGAT